>JBCBIN010000006.1:0-22609 GCA_038524555.1 Cyanobacteria bacterium J06623_7
TAGGCCAATTATAAAGATTCAGTAAATCTAGGGATCGCGATCGCATCGAGCCGGAATCAATTAATTCTTGACCTTTTAACTTTTTCTCTTTCTCTTTAATCCTTACCCAGCCTTAGTAGATTAATTTGCCTCTTGGAAGTCATTTAAGCTTACCCGAGCGCAAAATACTAAAAATAAGCCATAGTCCCAACAAACAGGCAGCCGTAAACAAGACATTGCTCAATACCGATACCTGAGTAGTTGCCGAACCGGTAGAGATAATTGCCGCGCCCATAATCAGGGAACCAACCAAAATACTAAAGGAAAGACGGTTGGCAGAATCTTCTAGGCTGAGGGCAAGAATATCTAAGCGAGGAATATTGAGATTCCATTTCAAGGTTTCTGAGGTCACGCGGTCTAATAATAGCTCCACCAGACGGGGCGATCGCAATGAAAGGCTTTTGAAATCTAAACCGATACGCAATAAAGTTTCTTCTGGTCTTTCTCCTAGCAGTTGTCGCCGAAAAACATCCGCCATCAAAGGACGAATCTGATCGAGCAAATTGACCTGGGGGTAAAAACCTCTAGCTACGCCTTCGAGATTAGCCAGGGTTTTGGCATACAAACCCATATTGCTAGGCAGTCGGATTTGATTGTTGCGAGATACCTGCAACACCTCGTAGATTACTTCGCTGAAGTTAATTTGCGAAATACTGCGGTTGTAATATTTTCGCAGCATAATGTCATAATCGTTTGTTAGACGGTTGAGGTTCACCTGTTGTCCGCCCTCAGCCAATTCTAAAGTTAGCTGGCTACACCGACGGGCATCGAGATCGACAATTGCCAGCAGCATTTCCGTCAAAATTTGTTGAGTGCGAGGATCGAGACGACCAACCATACCACAGTCTAGTAGTGCCAAACGACCATCCTGGAGGTAAAAAATATTGCCTGGATGGGGGTCGGCATGAAAAAAACCATCAATATAGACTTGTTTGAAAAAAGCTCGGAAGAGAACCGTGGTTAGTTCGCTACGTTGAGCGGCTTCATTTTTATTGTCTCTGGTGGGAGGCAGGCTAGCCTGTAAAATTGGTACGCCATCAAGCCACTCGATAGTTAGCAATTTGGTGGTGGTAAGGTTGCTAAAAATCTGGGGAATAACCAGCTTTTGAGTATCAAACAGATTTGTATCCGTAAGATTTTGTCTTAACTGTTCCGTATATTCTGCTTCGGTAGTAAAGTCTAATTCCGCTACCAAAGCGCCGCTAAACTCTTCAGCTAAACCGACCATATCAAAATTCTTGCCAAATTCCGTCCGCGAAACCAACTCTGCCAGGCTTTTAATTAACGAAATATCTTGGGCGACCACTACATCTATTCCGGGACGCTGTACTTTGAGCGCCACCTTCTGACCCGAAACCAAGACTGCACTGTAAACCTGTCCGATGGAACCAGCGGCGATCGCATTTCGGTCGATGTTGCTAAATACGGCTTCAATAGGCTGACCCAATTCTTGACGAATCACAGTCTCTACTTCCGTCCAGGGTACGGGAGGAACGTTTGCCTGAAGGTCGGTGAGAGTCTCCACATAGCGACCGGGGAGCAAATCCGGGCGAGTCGAAAGTAGCTGTCCGAGCTTGACATAAACTGGGCCGAGTTCGATTAAGACCTTGCGTAAAACTTCGGGAGAGGGAAGACGCGGTTCGTCAGCCTTATCACCAGTTAACAATCCTCGCGCGTAACCCCAACCATTGCGAAATACTACTTCAGCGATTTCTCTTTGGCGAGAAGTGTTTTTGGTTAAAGCAAACATTTAGGTATAAAAAATAGCTGTCCTATTTCCTTAGTTATAACGCAGCAAAGCGATCGCTCGCCTCTATCAAAGCGTCTTTAATACCCGGTTCGGAAACGGAATGCCCCGCATCGTTAATCACGATAAATTCTGCCGACGGCCAAGCCTGATGCAGTTCCCAAGCGCTAATCATGGGACACACTACGTCATAACGACCCTGGACAATTACTCCGGGTAAGTGAGCGATACGTTTCACGTTTTCTAATAAGAGATTCTCCCGATCAAAAAAGCCTTTGTTGACAAAATAATGACACTCGATACGGGCAAAAGCTTCGGCAAATTCTGCTTGTCCAAAGCGTTCTTTACTTGCTGGGGAAGGAATGAGTTTACTGGTGCTGGCTTCCCATACCGACCAGGCGCGGGCAGCTTCAAGACGTACCTGACGATCTTCACTGGTGAGCCGACGATAATAAGCAGAGAGTAAGTCACTTCTTTCCTCTAGGGGAATGGGCTTGAGATATTCTTGCCAGGCATCGGGATAAATGTGGTTTGCTCCTTCTTGATAAAACCAGCGAATTTCTGCTGTCCGCAGCATAAAAATGCCCCGCAGAATTAAACCTTTACAGCGATCGGGATGAGTCTGAGCATAAGCTAAAGATAGAGTACTGCCCCAGCTCCCGCCGAATACGACCCAGCGATCTATACTTAGTTTTTGTCGTAGTTTCTCGATATCCGCAACCAAATCCCAGGTGGTGTTTTCGCGCAATTCGGCATAGGGTGTACTTTGTCCGCAACCGCGCTGATCGAAGATAACAATGCGCCACTGGTGCGGGTCAAAATACTGGCGATACATAGGGGTAATGCCGCCACCTGGCCCTCCGTGGAGGAAAATAACTGGCTTGCCATCGGGGTTGCCCGATTCTTCGTAGTGAATGGTATGTAGTTCTGAGACTTTAAGTTTGCCTTGATTGTAGGGTTCAATGGGGGAATATAAGTCTCTCATGATTTTTGATATTAACTCTTGGCTTGTAGCTCTGACTTTCTACTTTCAATATAAAATTACACCGTCCGCAGCGTCACTAAAAATAGATTTTTGGCTAGCGTTAATTTTTGGCGATCGCACTTTGGGAAATAAATCTAAGGGTTCCCAATACTTCTACCTGGTTTACTCATTAATGTCTTCTTTAGGGTAATTGAAAGCAAATAAGACAGATCGAATTTTGCTCTGGCATATTTTGTATTTTGTCGCTTATCCCTCGCTTTTAATTAGCGATAAAATATACTGTAAGAGAATTTTAGAAGCTGTGAAGAAAAAAGATATATGGTTACTGCTGCCTTAGTTGAGAAGAAAAAGCTCGATAATCCTCCCCTTGATATTCACTATCTAGGCGATCGCGTATTACGTCAGCCAGCCAAACGCGTGGCAAAAGTAGACGACAAAGTGCGTCAGACGGTTAGAGAGATGTTGCAGACGATGTATAGTGCCGACGGCATTGGTTTAGCGGCACCACAGGTAGGGATTCACAAGCAGATAATCGTGATCGACATTGCTTTAGACAAACCCGAAGAGCCCCCTCTAGTTTTGATTAATCCGAAAGTTACCAGAGCGGGAAACGATTTTTGTAGTTCGGAAGAAGGTTGCTTGAGCATTCCTGGGGTATATCTGGAAGTAATTCGCCCCGAGGCGATCGAGGTTGCTTATAAAAATGAGCAGGGAAAACCCTGTAAACTAAAGGCGACTGGTTTACTATCTCGGGCAATCCAGCACGAAATGGATCATCTCAATGGGGTAATGTTTGTCGATCGCGTCGATAACAACATCGCTTTAAACGAAGAGCTGAAAAAACGCGGTTTTGCTACTAGCGCCGTTAAGCCAGTCAAAAAGTAAGCTCAACTAATTTATCAAACAGCTAAAACAACTAAATTTAAGGATAATAATATGATTTCCATGACCCCCAAAAGCGGCATTTGCTTGCTGCTGTGCTGCATTACGGCGATCGCTGCTGTCGGTTCGGTATTTGAACTTTCTTCGGGTAATCCCGAACTAGGTAGTATGGTAACCGGTTTAATTTTAGCGGCGAGTATTCCTCTCACGGGAATTTTGTTTTGGGTGGCAGTACAAGATACTAAAGCCAACCAGAGCTAACTACTTTCATTCTCTAGCTATAAAAAAAGAGAAGGTAAAATCCTTCTCTCGGTAACAAATATTCTTCGCTTGAATTAAATTCGCTTAAATTAAATTTATTTTTTCGGGGACAACATCATCATCATGTTGCGTCCCTCTCGTTTGGGAAACTGCTGGACTTCGGCATACTCTTCTAGGTCTTTTGCCATTCGACGCAGCAGATCTTCCGCCAATCGTGAGTGCTGAATTTCTCGCCCACGAAAGCTAATGGTCGCTTTAACTTTATCTCCCGACTTAAGGAAACGCTGGGCATTTTTGACCCGCACGTTGTAATCATGCTCCTCAATTTTGTAGCGCATTTTTACCTCTTTAACATCGGCATTATGCTGCTTTTTCTTGGCTTCTTTTTGCTTTTTGTCCTGCTCGTACTTATATTTGCCGTAGTCCATAATCTTACAGACTGGCGGCTTGGCAGTTTCGCTGACTAGAACTAAATCTAAGCCCTGTTCCTGCGCTCTAGCTAGGGCTTCTTTAGGGGTAATAATGCCGAGCTGCTCTCCTTCAGAGTCGATAACGCGAATTTCGGGGAAGCGGATTCTTTCGTTAGTTTTGGTTAAATCGCGACTGTTGTTACTGCGTCTTCTATCTCTCACAGGCGTACTGGTTCTTTCCTCTTATATTGTTAATAATCTGAACTAAAATTGTTGATGATAAAAACTGATATCATCTACCATCTTAACTAGCTTGCTAATAATCGAATGTTAAGTTAATTTGACTGACGGTTATAATCAGCTCTCTCGTGTTAACTGTAGGTCTTCTCCAGCAAAATGATTGATTTATCGTCGATTGACGGCTTATATTTATCCATAACCTAGCTAAGAATACGTTTCATATCTTAGCAACCTATCTTGTAAATATTCTTTAAGTAAGTAAATTGACTACATACCCAGATTGGCAGGAGCGTATTGGCAATCAACGAGACTGGGTTTGGCGGGGTTGGCAAACTCGCTATAGTTACATTCGGGCTAAACAAAAAACTGCTGGAGTAGAAAAGCCGCCAGTTATTTTCATCCATGGTTTTGGTGCGAGTATCGAACATTGGCGGCATAATTTACCGATAGTGGCACGACATCACACCGTTTATGCTTTGGACTTGCTCGGATTTGGCGCTTCTAGAAAAGCCGATACCGACTATAGTGCCGCGCTATGGACAGAGCAACTATATGATTTTTGGCAGACGCTGATTGGCGTTCCCGCAATTTTAGTGGGAAACTCGATTGGTTCGCTGGTGTGTTTACAGGCGACAACGACCTATCCCGAGATGGTTAGGGGTCTAGTTATGTTGAGTCTTCCCGACGTTTCGGTACGAGAAGATATGCTGCCCCCTTTTGTTAGTCCCGTAGTTACGGCGATCGAAAATTTGTTTGCCTCACCTCTGCTAATTAAAAACGTGCTGAAAGTAGTCAGAAGACCTAATATTATCCGCAAGTGGGCAGGAGTCGCCTATCCGAATAAAGCAGCCGTTACCGATGAACTAGTGGAAATTCTCTCTAGCCCTGCCTATGATGAGGGTTCGGAACAAACTTTATTTCGTCTATCTCGCAGCGTCAGAAAAGCTAGCTTTGCCGAATCAGTAAGAGTTCTTCTACCCCAAGTTACCGCGCCCATGCTGTTGATTTGGGGACTACAAGACCGCATGATTCCCCCCAAACAGGCAAAAGAGATTGCCGGGCTAAATGCGTTACTCAGACTGGTAGAACTAGAAAATGCCGGTCATTGCCCCCACGATGAATATCCCGACCAATTTAATTCCCTGTTGTTGGACTGGCTCGACTCTATATAATCTAGTTGTTAGCAGTATTTATAATCAATTAGTTAATCAACCATGGCAGGCATTAAAAAAGGCTCTTTAGTAAAAGTAGTTAGAGAAAAGTTCGAGGGTAGTTTGGAAGCCAAGGCTAGTGATGTGCGTTTGCCTAGCTATTTATTTGACAGTAAAGGCGAAATTTTAGAAGTGAGTGATGATTATGCTCTAGTGCAGTTTTATGTTCCTACCCCTAATATCTGGTTGCGTTTAGATCAACTAGAAGAAGCAAAGTAAATAACTGTCATCTTTTCTGTCGGCGGTCGCACTTGAAATAGTTCTACTTTATGAAAAGTGTAGGTTGCTTAAAGGGCAAGGGTTAAAGGGGAAAGGAGAAAACATTCTTGATTTTTTTCAGTTTTCTATTGCGCTTTTATTTACGCGATCGCACTTTATCATTCTATTCTCTGGGCATCAATCGAATTGCCAAGTATTTTGTAATCCTGGTTCCTGCTTTTTTTTGGGATATTGCTCGATGACAAAACTAGCTATTTCTGAGGCTAACCAGCGTTTTTCGGCGGTAGTCAGCCACATAGCAAACTTATGTTCTTGGATGCCTTCATAAATCACGCAGTACTCCGCTGCCGGCATCAACCCAGATGCTTTTTTCGAGCTGCTTTTAAGGCTTACGGCTTGAATGCTAGCAGTATTGCCTAGCTGTTCGTGTTTTATCCCCCAACAATACCAAATCAACCGAAACTTTTGGGGCTGAAGAGTGAGATAAATTTTGCCCCAGAAGCAAAACAGAATGCTGCCACCTCTAGCTACTAAGGCTCGTATTGTTACTAAGAGTAGAGCCAAGACTGAAAAGGTCACAATTAGCAACAGGAAATTTAACCTGGTAAATAGTAGATATAGCAGGGAAAAACTAGCGGGAAATAAAATAATTGTGGCTACCAGAGCGATCGCCAGTTCTGCGATCATCCCTATTAAGGACAGAGACATTAATGCCTTCGGCGCGGGGATTTTGAGCATCAGCCGATTCTGTTTACGGCTCACTTTGATATTGCTGCCCGCCAGCGTTTGCGTGACAAAGAGCTTTTCGGCGTGAAGTTTTTCTAGGGCTTCGGTGGTCGAACGAAAGCGATCTTCCAATGCCGGTTCTAAAACAGTATCGAGCCAGTCGGCAAACTGAGTAGAGATACTTAAGCTAGAGCGAAAATCGAGCTTCATCCTCTTAAGGGGCAGTTCTGAAGGCGATCGCCTGGTGAGTAAATACAATAAGGTACAGCCCAAACTATACAGATCGCAGCCATAGCTGGCATGTCCCCTCAGTTGTTCCGGTGACATGTAGTCTATCGTACCCACAAAAGTTGCGCCCCTAGTTAGGGTGTTGCGATAGACATCCTGCACTGCACCCAAATCGACCAGATAGATCTCCCCCGACTCAGTACGAATAATATTGTGGGGCTTGATATCGCGATGAATTACCGGTGGTTGGAATCCATGAAGGTAGGTCAAAATTTCTAGTACCTGCTGGGCAATATTTTTGACCTCTCGTTCCTGAAAATAATAGCCCTGTTCGACCAGAGTGCCGAGGGATTGACCCGGAATTAGCTCCTGTACCAGAATAAACTGGCGGTCTCGTTCGGTATCGATGGAGAAATAGTCCAAATAAGCGGGAATACGCGGGTGATGCAGATTTTTGAGTACTTTCGCTTCCCTCTCGAACATTTCTACTAGTTTCCAGTCTTTAGTTTGCACGAAAGAAAGAACTTTGAGCGCGACATGGGCAGCAGTTTCGTGAGGAGGAAGCGAGGTATTCGGTGGAACAGCTAAATCCGACTGAGTTGTATCGATCGCTTCGTAGGTAATGGCAGAACCTCCTTCCCCCAAGATGCCAACAATACAATAGCGATCCTGAATCATATCTCCCGGTTGATATGGTGCTTCCATAAACTAGATGCCAAATAACTGTAGCCTTATTGTTCCTCTCGACCAGAAAAATCGAACATTTTGGGCGGCAGCTAGATAACCGGAAATTTAGTACTGATGGCTAATAAATAACGGCGATCTCTTGACTGCTGGGGTCATAATTACTCTGGAGAGTGCTTTCTTTCGTGCAGCGCCTCTGGTAGATTAATCCTAGTCCCAAATTTTAGATTTTTTTAATTTGTCTGAAAAACCGGGTAATTTTTATTAATTTTTTTAACAAGAAACTAGGAGGAAATCGCAGTGGCGAAGAAGACTGTCGCGAGTTTAACGGGTGCAGATGTTGCGGGCAAAAGAGTTTTAGTCAGAGCCGATTTCAATGTGCCTTTAGATGACAATGGCAACATTACCGACGATACTCGCATCAAGGCTGCGTTACCAACTATCAAAGATTTGACTGGCAAAGGGGCTAAGGTAATTTTATGTAGCCACATGGGTCGTCCTAAGGGTGAGGTAAAAGAAAAATTGCGCCTAACTCCCGTAGCGGCAAGACTTTCAGAATTGCTAGGTCAAGATGTAGTTAAATGTGATGATTGTGTTGGCGATGGCGTAGCTGCCACTGTCGGTGGTATGAGCGATGGTCAGGTAGTTTTACTAGAAAATCTCCGTTTCCATAGCGAAGAAACTAGCAACGACCCCGAATTTGCTAAACAGCTAGCGGCTAATGCCGATCTATACGTCAATGAAGCCTTTGGTACTGCCCATCGCGCCCATGCTTCGACTGAAGGGGTAACTAAATATTTAAGCCCTAGCGTTGCGGGATACCTAATTGAGAAAGAATTAGACTATCTACAGGATGCGGTAGATAACCCCAAACGTCCTCTAGCGGCAATTATTGGCGGTTCCAAAGTTTCTAGCAAAATCGGCGTAATTGAAACTCTACTAGATAAGTGCGACAAGCTGCTTATTGGTGGTGGGATGATCTTCACTTTCTACAAAGCCCGTGGTTTAAACGTGGGTAACTCCTTAGTAGAAAAAGACAAATTAGAATTAGCCAAATCTTTAGAAGCCAAGGCTAAAGAACAGGGTGTTGAATTACTATTACCTACTGACGTAGTGGTTGCCGACAACTTTGCTCCCGATGCTAATGCTAAAACTGTCAGCATTAACGATATTCCCGATGGTTGGATGGGTCTAGATATCGGTCCCGACTCGATTAAAGTCTTCAACGATGCACTAGCAGACTGTAACGCCGTAATTTGGAATGGTCCTATGGGCGTATTTGAATTTGATAAATTTGCTGCTGGTACCGAATCCATCGCTCATACTTTAGCTGGCAAGTCCGATGCGGTTACCATCATCGGTGGTGGTGATTCTGTCGCGGCGGTAGAAAAAGTAGGTGTGGCTGAGAAAATGAGCCATATTTCTACTGGTGGTGGTGCAAGTTTGGAGTTGCTCGAAGGTAAAACTCTACCCGGTATCGTTGCTTTGGATGACGCTTAGAATCGTATCCCGATTAGCTATAAGCCTTAAGCTTTTATTGAACCTGTGGATTGACTTGAGTCGATCTACGGTTTTTTTTGTGCGAGGAAAGTCCACAACCAATCGATAATTTTGGCGATATTTTATAGTCATTCCCAATAAAAAAAGAAGCGTTATTGAATGCGTAATGCTATTGAACGCTTCTTATCTGTTGAGATTGAGACTGTAAATTAAACAAGCTTATGGCTTATAGCTTATAGCTACAAATACCCCCCGAACTAACAACTTATCAAGCAAGATCGATTAATTAGAACGACCATAACTACGGCAAAGCAGTTTATTGATAGGATGCATAATGGGAACTTTTTCGGCAATATGGGCGTAAATTGAGCAATATGAATCTTTGGTATTGGGCAAACTTGAATTTTCTCAATTCGGAAATGGGGATCATGGAGATTCCTATATATAAAATCGTCGCGGTAATTGTCGTTATTACCCTGTCGCAAATATTTAGAAAGTTATTTGCCTCGATTATCATTGGCTACTTTGAGGATTTAACCAGTAAAACTGAATCGGAATTGGATGATGAGTTAATTGCCATCATCAAGCAGCCCTTAAATTTTCTCATTGTCATTGCTGGAGTTGGCGTTGCCAAGCTGGTGGTTGTCGGTGAATTAAATCCGGCTATTAGCGAAACCCTAGATAATCTGATCGGGCTGGTAGCGATCGCTCTCTGTGCCTGGATTGTTTTTCGCGCTTCACCCTTATTGGGAGAACTCTTGGGCAATTTAGCCTTAGAAACGGAAACCGAACTCGACGATCTAATCGTTCCCTATTTACCCAGACTGTTTCAAACCCTAGCGATCGCTATTGTCGTACTCAAAACTGGAGAAGTATTACTCGGTGCTTCTGCCGGGGCGTTAGTGGGCTTGATTGGCGGTACGGGTATCACTTTGGGTTTGTTGCTCAAAGATATTGTTTATGACTGGTTCTGTACCGTAATTATTTTTAGCGATCGCCTCTATCGTCTCGATGATATTCTTAAAGTACAGGGCATTGATAAGCTGGTGGTGGTAAAAAATATCGGCGTACGCAGTACTACCCTCTGCATTTCTAGTCAAAACGCTTTAATTAAACTGCCTAACTCCAAAATGATTACGGGAATTGTGGAAAACTGGTCGCAAAACCCCGATGAGGAACAGTTAATGGGGATAGATATCACCCTGCAAATTGATGATATTACCTCCGCCCAGACCGACCGTATTTGCCATACCATTAGACGCTTTCCACAGCAGATAGAGCACCTAAGCGATCGCTTTACTGTCTGGTTTAGCGGCATCAATCAAAACGCCAGAATCATTAAAATACAGGCGTTTGCGAAAACGGATAACATTAAGTCCTATCGTGCTATTTGGTCGGCAATCAATCTAAATATTTTGCAAGTGATGGAACAGGAGGGAATAGAACTCTTTGCCTCAACTCCCGTGGCGATTCTCCCCAGCGAGATGAGTAAAGAACTAGAAGAAATCGCCCTAGGAAATTGATAGATTTAGCAAGTACGGTAAAAGCTCCAGGCTGATAGCTTTATACTCACTTTCCTAACTCCCTGTTTCTACTCTGTATATTGAGGAAATATAAGAGTAAAAGTCGTCCCCAGATCTAAACTGCTGCTAACGTCAATCTGCCCCTGATGATTCTCGACAATGGCTTTGGCGATTGCCAGTCCCAAACCCGCCCCCGTCGGCGATTCGATTTGGCGTTGGGGAGAACGAGCCGGATCGGCACGATAAAAGCGATCAAAAATATGGGGTAAGGATTCTGCGGGGATACCTTTACCGTTATCTTTGACCTTGACCTGTAGTTCGTATTGATGGCTAGTTTCGCGGACGCGAATGGGCTTAATTAGAGGCTTGATTAAGGCTAACTCTATCTCCACAGCAGCCTCAGTAGATGTGGTCGGATCGGTATGTTCGATCGCGTTGGCAATCAAGTTGGTAAATAGGCGCGAGAGATAATTCCAGTCTCCTCTGACGGTAAAGATATCTTCTTCCTTCGTTCCCGCAGCAATTTCGGGTTCGACGATGTGCAGTGATAAAAATAATTCTTTTTGGGTGGCAGCAATTCTCTGTTCTTCAATGACATCAATTAATAATGCATCAAGGGGAACAGCTTGCCATTCGAGCTGTTCCATACCACTATCGGAACGAGCCAGAAAGAGCAAATCGTTAACTAACCTGCCTAGTTTTTGCGTCAGTCGTTCGATAATCTGGAGCTGTCTTTGCTGTAGTTGGGGCTCGGCGGCTGGATATGCCAGAGCCATTTGGACATTGGTTTGAATCGTAGCGATGGGATTGCGTAACTCATGGGAAGCATCGGCAGTAAACTGCTTGAGACTAGAATAAGATACCTGAATCGGCTTCATGGCAATTCCCGAGAGCAACCAGCCAATGCCCCCTACTGACACAATTGTCAGGCTGATGCCAATAATTAAGTCTCTAGTTAACTGATTGATTGGTTTCGTGACCTCAAACCAAGGATGGCTAACCCGTAGATAGCCCAAAACCCGGTGTTCTAGCTCTACTTTCTGGACGATCTGACGAAAAATGCGATCTCCGTTGAGATAGACTGTTTCGCCACTACGGTTGATATGGAGGGGATAATCAATTGGCTGTTCAAAGGTAGACCAAAGTAGCTCTTTTTGAGGATTAAACCATTCCAAATCGATGCGATCGTCTTCGAGATTATCGACATTTTGGCTAAAGCTGGCATCGACATTGACCCCATATCTGCCCTTGGTTTCCGCTAGGGGTTGAATCACGAGGGAGCGATCCACTACCTCAACCACGTGCTTTAAAGTATCGTCAATGCGATCAACTAGAGTGTTGCGGACATAAAAATAGACCCCCAGAGCAAACAGCAGCAGCAAAATCGCCGTTACGGAGGTATACCATATAGCCAAACGGCGACGAGTTGACTGAAATAGTAAGTTCATTTAAGAAGGCTTGAATCTTAATTATTGAATGTTGAATAATGTAGTGAGCGTTATGGATTAGTCTGGCTTAAAGCTCTTTTTTCTAATTGACGACACGCCCTAAATATACGATTTTAAATTTTTATAATCATGCAAGATTTTATTCAAAACGTTTCTCGCTACCCTCGTTATTTAATCAGTTTTAGCCTGGGTATTTTCTGGTTTTTCCTCCAGCAACTCCGACCCTTTTTAAAGAATCCCGTTACGGCGATCGCGCTAGTGGGCTTTTTAGTCGGTGGTTTTTCTCTGTTGTATCTCACTTTAGAGGCAATGTTGGGCATTAGCTAATAATATTTATTAGGCTAGAGACTAAAGCTATTTTTATGGACAGCGCGATCGCGCAAATCCGCAGCATTTTATGATTCCACTCAATGATGAGAACCCCAGCTACAGCACTCCTGTTGTGGTCTATGCCTTGATTGCCATTAACGTGGTAGTTTTTCTCCACCAAATGAGTCTGGGTCGGGGTTTAGAGGGCTTTTTTCAGCTTTATGCCGTCATTCCCCAACAGCTAAGTGCGAGCTTTAACGGTATTCCCGTCAATCAACCCGTACCGGAACTTCTGACTTTAATTAGCTCTCAGTTTCTACATGGTGGCTTAATGCATATTGGCGGTAATATGCTGTTTCTCTGGACATTTGGCGACAATATCGAACATGATTTGGGTCACGCCAAGTTTTTGCTGTTTTATCTCACCTGCGGGGTTTTAGCAGCTTTAACCCACTGGTTTTTTGGTATGCAGTCGGCGGTTCCCACCGTTGGGGCTAGTGGCGCGATCGCCGGGGTCATGGGAGCCTATATTATTAAATATCCCAAGGCTAAAATTCTCACTCTGTTGCCTTTAATCTTTTTCTTCACGACGGTGCGTATTCCTGCGGTCTATTTCCTGGGCTTTTGGTTTGTCCAACAGGCATTTAGTAGCGTGGCATCGTTAGGAATGCCCGAGGCTGGCGGCGTTGCTTACTGGGCACATTCAGGAGGCTTTATCTTTGGCGCAATTTTAGCCCCCATGCTGGGTTTATTAAGCGACCGTCGATAATTTTCTGTCCGCTAAAAAAAGGTGTATCAGGCGAATGCCAACACACCTCAAAATTATTTATCGCTCATTGTCAATTGTCCATTATCAATTGTTCATTGATTAGCTGGTTTCATCACCACCACACCATAGGCATCGGCATTAAGATACTTTTGCGCAGCTTGCCGTAAATCCGGGGCGGATATTGATTGGATATGCTGAGGATAGTTAAGCGCCGGAGCGAGATCCTGTAGTTGAGAATAGTAGTAACCATAAAGGTTTGCTCGATCGCTGGGACGCTCGTTGGCAAAAATAAAACGATTGGCTACTTGAGTCCGGATGCGATCGATATCTTTGGCGGCAATTAGTTCGGTTTGAATTGTTCTAATTTGGTTGGCGATCGCTTCTTCGACTAGGGCAACATTCTCAGCCGGCAGCGCTGCCGAAATATAAAATACCCCTTGGTGGGTTTGGGTCATATTACTCACGCCAATTTGAGTCACTAAGCCTTTTTCTTCCCGTAGTTCTCTAAATAGACGAGATACTTTACCCTGCCCTAAAATTACCGCCAAAATATCTAAGGCATAGGTCTCATCGAGATTTTCCATCCCCGGAACCCGCCAGGTCATGACCAATCGCGCTTGCTGTAGGCTTTCGTCAGTATATTCTTGCCGCACTATTTCCGTAAAGGGCAATTCTGGCGTCAGGTCGGGAGTAGGATTTTTCTCATACTCTGTCCGACCATCGTAATAGCGTTCAAAACTTTTAGTAACAATTTCAATTAGCTCCTCTACCGGTAAATTACCCACTACCGCCGCCGTCATCGAACTGGGTTGATACCAAGCACCGTGAAAGTCGCGCATTTGTTGCGATCGCAAATTTTCAATTACCTCAGCTGGGCCTAATACAGGACGACGATAGGGTAAAGAAGCAAAACAGGTTTCCATCGAGCGATAGAAGGTTCGCCGCCGGGGACTATCTTCCGAACGACGAATTTCTTCTAAGACCACTAGCTTTTCTCGTTCGAATGCCTCGTTATCTAAAGTGGGGTTTAAGACTACGTCTAGCTGGAGGGGTGCTAATTCGGCAAAGTCTTTGGGGGCAGTAGTGATGTAGTAATGGGTATAGTCTTGGCTAGTAGCTGCGTTAGTTACCGCGCCTCTTTCCTCAATTAAATGCTCGAATTCACCCACTGCGAGGTTGGGCGTACCCTTAAAGACCATGTGCTCCAAAAAATGAGCCATGCCGTTGATTTCATTATTTTCCTTGGCCGAACCCACATTAATCCAGACGTTGAGATTGACTGCTTCGACGGGCATCTGCTCGGCAATAATAGTCAAGCCATTATCTAGTTTACGGATAGTGGGGGCGTTGAGTTGGGGCAGTGGTGTCAAGGTTGAAGTCATTAAAAATATGCTTTTAGCAGTGCTTAGAGCGGAGAAGACTATTGAAAAGTACTACTTATATTCTAATCATTATTGATTTTTAGGAGCGTGATATCAGAAATCGCTTTCAGAAAACAAATAGTGTTTCAACTTTGGGGCGATCGCTCTAGCTTTTAAATCGACGGGGTAGATAATTAAAATTTTGTTCTCTATCCTGTTCTCGATTATTGTCTGGTTGAATTATCCGTGCTAGCTGGCGATCGCCTTCGGGAATGTATTCTACGTACTTATATCGGCTAATGTCGATTTGTGGCTGACTGAGAATGCGTCGGAGATATTGCTGCTGAACCTTTGTAGAAGCTCTGCTAATAATGTCCCGAGCTCTGTTACCCTGGAAATCTTTGATGGTTACAGAGGCTCCGCTGCTGACCAAAAGTTTGACGATTTCTAAACGAGAATGTCCCACCGCGTGCATCAAGGCTGTCTTACCGTCTGGTGTGCGAGCGTCTATTTCGGCTCCGCTATCGAGTAAATCGAGCATGATTTGGAGCTTATATTCCATGGGACGAGCATCTTGAATGCCTAAAATTGCCGCTTTGATTAGAGGGGTTTGACCTTGGCAGTTTCTAAGGTTGGGATCGGCACCCTGTAGCAACAGCAACTTGACCGCCTCCGGTAAAGACCAGAGAATCGCTATTTCTAGGGGCGTACGACCCCTGCTATCTCGTACGTTAGGATTTGCGCCATATTCTAGCAGCAGCCGCAAACAAGCCAATTTTGCCGTCAGGCGATAGCTTTCAATTTCATCCTCGCCAATTTTGGTGCACGGAAGTTTAAACCGGCTTTTGGTAAAGGCTAAAAAAATAATTGGTTCGCAATTTTGCCCGACTAGCTCGACATTGGGATTAACTCCCCGATTTAAAAGCCGCTTCATCGTTGTCAAATCTTGACTGACAATTGCTTCGGCAAGCATTAATTCCCGCTTTTTGGCTAGATTGCCACGACCGTTGCCAGCGTGATAGATTACCCAACTCACAGTAAGTTTTACCCTCGGCTAGATTAAAAACTAGATCGAACGCATTTTAAACAAGGTTAGAGGGCAAGTACATTAATTTTCTATTCAAGCCGGAGATTTGCTGGCAGTTTTCACTGTTTGCTGCTGCCGAATTATTCACGGTGGGGAGTCCGACCATAAAGGTAGGTTAAATGTTTCATCCGCCCGCTTAACTCTTCATTAAAAGCTTCGCTACGACAGCGCCATGTCCAGTTTCCCGTAGCTTGAGAGGGAGTATTCATTTTGGCATCGGTACCCAAGCCCAGAATGTCTTGAAACGGTAGAACTACAGTATTGCCCACCGAACTGAGAGCCAGACGAATCATTGCCCAATGGATACCATCTTCACCCACGCCTCCCAGATAGTCCGTGACATTTTTCTGCGCCTCGGGCGATCGCTCGTAAAACCAGCCGACGGTTGTATTATTATCGTGGGTTCCTGTATAGACAATACAGTTGCGATTGGTGTAGTTGAACGGTAAAAACCCGTTGGCGCGGCTGTCATCGAAGGCGAACTGTAAAATTTTCATACCGGGGAAGTTAAATTTATCCCGCAAAGCTTCTACTTCGGGAGTAATGACCCCCAAGTCTTCGGCCACAATCGGCAAAATCCCCAGCTGTTTTTCTAGAAGCTGGAAAAATTCATCTCCCGGAGCTTCAAGCCAGGTTCCATTCATCGCCGTATCTTCCCCTTGAGGTACCGCCCAGTATGCCTGAAAACCTCTGAAGTGGTCGATCCGAATGATATCGACATATTCTAAGATTGCCTCAACCCTTCTAATCCACCATTTAAAATCAGTTTTAGCCAATTCTTCCCAGTTATAGACCGGATTGCCCCAAAGCTGTCCCGTGGCGCTGAAGTAATCCGGGGGAACTCCCGCCATCAATGCCGCTTCTCCTGTTTTGGGGTCGAGACGAAAAATATTGCGGTGTGCCCAGACATCAACGCTATCGTGAGCCACATAAATCGGAATATCGCCAAATAGTTTAATTCCCCTTTCGTTGGCATAGTTCTTCAGATTCTGCCACTGACAGAAGAACTGATACTGCACAAACTTATGAAAGAAAATATCATCCGCTAGGGTGGTCGCCCATTCGGTCATCGCCAGAGGTTGGCGGGCAGCAATATCTGTATCCCACTGATTCCAGCTTTTACCCCCATGAGCTACTTTGAGGGACATAAACAGAGCATAGTCACTCAACCAATCGTTCTGCCGGTTGCAAAAACGCTTAAACTTATCATTTTCAATCGCTGAGGCTTGAATTTTAAAGCGATCGCTAGCCTGGCGGAGTAGGGGCATCTTAGTCGCAATCACCCGGTCAAAATCTACCTCGTCGAGGGGAAAATCTGGCAGGTGTGCTAGTTCCTCGGTCGTCAACCAACCCTGCTGCTGTAAGATGGCGGGGCTAATTAGTAGCGGATTTCCTGCCAAAGCAGAATAAGATAGATAGGGAGAGTTACCATAACCTGTCGGTCCAATTGGTAGTATTTGCCATATTTGTTGGTCACTACTGGCCAAAAAATCGACAAACCGATATGCGTTCTCACCCAAATCGCCAATCCCAAAACGGCTAGGCAGAGAAGTTGGATGGAGTAATACACCGCTAGCGCGAAAATCTAACATTTATTATGAATAAAATAAGCGTGATTTTTGTTTTTATGCCCCTGAGAAACCTTAGCTTTTTCAAGGCTTGGGTATCTGTCTAATTTACAAAAGTTTGGATAACGTTATCTAGCATTGTGTAACAAATTCCTTCTCAGATGTAGTCGATTTTTGGTAGCGTATATAGATCGGAAAAAATAACCAAATTTGACAATAACCTTAATGAGTTAAAGACCATAACGGTTTTTCAAGACAGCATAAGCTGGAAGATCTACTTCCGCTCGTGGCTGTCAGGGTTGTCTTACCAATTAAAACTTTATTTACAGATTTGCCATCGGCTATCTAGATTTAGGAGAATCAAACAATGACTATTTTATTTCAGCTGGCACTCGCTGCCCTAGTGCTATTTTCTTTTGTGATGGTAATCGGCGTTCCCGTTGCCTATGCTTCCCCACAAAACTGGGAGCAATCTAAGTCTTTAATCTATGTCGGGTCGGGAATTTGGACGGTTCTCGTAGTGGTAGTAGCGGTATTAAACTTCTTTGTAATTTAGTACCTACTAGGGACGAATAAATCAGCGATCGCATTATGTTTGGCGATCGCCAATCGATAAACATCTCCAGATTTTTACTGTTTTAGCAAATTTTATTTTATGGCTGTTTTTGAAGGAACCTTTGCCGGAGACTCATCAAATCTACGACTGGCTATTGTCATTGGTCGCTTTAATGATTTGGTAACCGAGAAGCTAATTTCTGGCTGTCAAGACTGTCTTAAACGCCACGGCATTGATATCGAGCCAGAGAGCGGTCAGGTAGACTATGTTTGGGTACCTGGTAGCTATGAAATTGCCATGGTTTCCCGGCAGCTAGCCTTTTCAGGTAAGTATAACGCCATTATTTGTCTGGGAGCGGTTATTCGCGGACAAACTCCTCATTTTGACTATGTATCTGCCGAAGCAGCGAAGGGAGTTGCTGCCGCTAGTTTTCAGTCAGGGGTTCCCGTTATCTTTGGCGTTCTAACGGTGGATACAATGCAGCAAGCTCTAGAACGGGCGGGCATTAAGAGTAATTTGGGCTGGAACTATGCTTTAAATGCGCTAGAAATGGCGAGTCTGATGCAGCAGCTCAACAGTCAAGCTTTGTCTACGGTTCGTCCCGATTTACCTCCGGGTAACGAGACTATCGCCCTACCGAAGGTTGCCAGCCAAAACGTTACGGGTAATGGCGATCTCTAAGTGCAAGCTTATCAATTCAGTCGTGCCACAACCAGTCCCTGGAAAATTTTGATTAAAACCTAGATTTAGGATAAAGCAACAAAAGCTAAAAATCCCAGGGAAAACAGGATAATAAAGACCAGCAGCTTAAATTCAAAGCTCATCATCGTTTTTTTAGCACGGCTGACGCTGACATCATGAAAGGCGAAGCTACGGCGCTGGTGCTTAAAATCTTGATATTTTTGTCTCACCTGGTTTCTGGCCAAGATTAACTCTAGTTCTTCAGAATTTTTTTCTTGTGTAGGTGAAGTCAGAATTAGATTATCTTGCCTCGGAACGGAGACGACTTGAATATCTTCCGGTAGTTTAGGCCTAATTTTTACCGCTGGCTCAGATTTCTGCAAAGATTTTAGTAGCTCGGATTTAAATGCAGAATATCCTTGATGGACTAACTTAATTGACCACTCTAATTCTTCTGCTGATACATTCTTCAGCAAATATCCTTTGGCGCTCGACGCCATGGCTTTTCTCACGTATTCTTCTTCTTCATGACTACTCAGCATAATCACTTTGATTTGAGGAAAATTAGTGTTAATTTGCTCGGCTACGGTCAACCCATCAATGCCCGGTAAATTAATATCCAGTAACACCACGTCTGGTTCAGCCGCCTTAATGTTTTCTAGGGCGGTTTCGCCATCTACAGCAAAGCCAACTAGCTCAATTTCATCAGAATCTTCTAATAAAACTTTTATACCTTTACGGATAATATTTTGGTCATCGACAATTAAAGTACGAATCATATTTAATGAGACCAATAAAAAAAAAATAAGATATTTGGCATACCAAATAATTTTATCGGTTATTATTTTACATTCGATCGTGAAGTTACACTAACTAGTCTTGCTTTTAAGGCTCTAAACCGACACAAAATTAATTTAATGTACACATTTTTAATACATTCAAAAAGATGATTGTCTGACCCATTGTTTCGATCTGAGAAATTCAATTTCATGCTTCGAGCGTCAGGCAAAACCGATAAAATAAATGAACTATTTTCTACTAAACATTTCTACCGAGCAAAAACATGACTAGTGCGGCACCAGCAAAAACAGAGTATGAAGCTGTAATTGGCTTAGAAACTCACTGTCAACTGAGCACCGAGACTAAAATATTTAGTCGGGAGTCTACCAAATTTGATGGGGATAACCCCAATGCCAACATTTCCCCAATTTGTTTGGGCTATCCGGGAGTTTTACCTGTTTTAAATGAAAAAGTATTAGAGTATGCAGTTAAGGCAGGGCTAGCGCTCAATTGTGCGATCGCACCCTACAGCAAATTTGATCGCAAGCAGTATTTTTATCCTGACTTACCCAAGAATTATCAAATTTCCCAGTTCGATTTACCCATCGCCGAACATGGTTGGGTAGAAATTGAGATTGTGGAAAAACCTAACGCCGAACCTATCCGCAAAAAAATTGGCGTTACCCGGCTGCACATGGAAGAAGATGCGGGTAAGTTAACCCATGGCGGTAGTGATCGCATTGATGGTTCGACCTATTCTCTCGTAGACTTTAACCGCGCGGGGGTGCCTCTGGTAGAAATTGTTTCCGAACCCGATTTACGCTCGGGGAAAGAAGCGGCAGAATACGCTCAAGAAATTCGTCGTATCATGCTTTATCTAGGCATTAGT
Source organism: Cyanobacteria bacterium J06623_7 (assembly GCA_038524555.1). Classification (GTDB taxonomy): domain Bacteria; phylum Cyanobacteriota; class Cyanobacteriia; order Cyanobacteriales; family Xenococcaceae; genus Waterburya. Next base: position 20,104 of record JBCBIN010000006.1, read on the forward strand.
GATGGCAAGATGAATGAAGGCTCGCTACGCTGCGATGTCAATATCTCTGTTCGTCCGGTGGGACAAGAAGAGTTTGGCACCAAGGTGGAAATCAAAAACATGAACTCCTTTAGTGCGATCCAAAAAGCGATCGACTACGAAATCGAACGGCAAATTGCCGCCATTGAGAATGGTGAACCGATTTACCAAGAAACCCGCCTGTGGGAAGAAGGCTCCCAACGTACTAAGAGCATGCGTCTCAAAGAAGGTAGCAGCGACTATCGTTATTTCCCCGAACCCGACTTACCCCCAATTGAAGTAGCTCCCGAACAGCTAAAAAGCTGGAAAGCAGAACTGCCAGAACTCCCCATTAGCAAACGCCATCGTTACGAGTCCAAACTGGGTCTATCGGCATACGACACCCGGATTTTGACTGATGATCGCGCCGTTGCCGAATATTTTGAAGCAGCGATCGCTGCGGGAGCAGATACCAAGCAGGTAGCCAATTGGGTCATGGGAGATATTGCGGCGTATGTTAATAGTAATAACCTCAAGATTACCGAAACCGAGCTTAAACCAGAGATTCTAGCCGAACTAATCGATCTAATTGCGGCGGGTACCATTAGCGGCAAAATTGCCAAAGATATCTTGCCCGAACTGCTAACCAAGGGTGGTTCTGCTAAGGCTTTGGTCGAGAAAAAAGGCTTGATTCAAATTTCCGATACGGGAGAAATCGAACAGATGATTGACGAGGTAATTGCGGCCCATCCTAAAGAGCTAGAACAGTTCCGTGGCGGTAAGACTAAGCTCAAAGGCTTTTTTGTCGGGCAGGTGATGAAGAAATCTGGCGGGCGAGTCGATCCTAAGTTAACCAATCAATTATTGGCGAGAAAGCTACAGGGTTGATGTTTGAGTGCGAAATCTTGAAGGATAAGCTCCAGGATAAGCTCCGCAAATAATGAGAAACAAGTAATCAGCGTAGCTAAATCTAATCACAGATAGAGTTGCTCAGAAACTACCTCGTACATGGCAGGGACAACATGATTGCGCCCTGCTTTTTGTTGCCAATCGTCACCTAAAGATACGAACGCCACACTTTTTTAATCCCTTGCCAAAATTGTTCTAGCTGGTAGTCGAATTGAGACTGATATACATCTCCTTTAGCCTGGAGCTGTCGATTATAAAATTCAATTAGTGGTAGAGGTATCTGTTTGACAACATTACCTTCACTATCTTTTAATCTAATTCCTCTGGGGCGATCAAAAACGTAGCTATCTCTCTCGAAAGCAAAACCTTGAAAAGCCCAAACTTCCCCTATTTCACCGACAAACGGACGATCACAACCCGATAAATTTTCGCGATCGAGATTGTGATCGACTTTTAAGATAACAGTTTCTCTGGGTTTCCCTTTCAACCACACATCCGCTTCTAAAATATAGACTACTGGATCTGATAATCTCCTGCTAGGCTTAATCTCAATAATTTTAGCGACGACTACCGCTAGAGGTTCGTGAGGTTTTGCCCAACAACCAAATGCTAAAGAAGGAGTGGATAACAAGAGGGGAAGTAATAAACCACCAGCGATTGAAAGAATTTTGTTCACGGGAGCTATAAAGCAAGAATTATCAAACTTATTGTGCTACAAGCTTAATTTTAATCTGTATATCTAATCCACCGTCTCTCATATTGACTGTACCATCGGCAATATCTCAGATATGAGCATTATGGGTAACTGATAAAAAAGTACTGCCTCGTTCTCTAGCCGACTTTTGCATAAAATTAACCACATCGCGACCCAAGATGAAAAAGCGATCGCTTTCTAATTTCAATCACAGTTCGTTAAACTAGCAACTATGTTTGTAACTATCTAGAAACTATGAAGCTAAAAATTAGGAAGATAGGTAATTTATTCAGTGTCAGCATTCCCTTAGAAATTCTCGAACAGATGCAAGTAGGAGAAGGAGATAATTTGTACCTCACCCAAACTCCAGATGGTATCTATTTATCTCCCTACGATTCTGAATTTAAAACGGTGATGTCAGCGGCGGCGGATATTACGAACCGATATTATGATGCGCTCAAAGAGTTAGCTAAGTGAAAATTAAATTCGTGACTCAAGCTCAAGCTATAGCCATACACGAACAGCAGCTTAAGTTGTTTGATAGTGCAGCCGGAATCATCGATGCGGGAAAGTTAGAGAGTGCTTTATATCGTCCTGTAAACATCGCTAACTATAATCCCGATGCAACTATGTGTGAGTTAGCGGCAGCATTGGGTTATGGTATTGCGATCGCCCATCCCTTTCTAGACGGTAATACTAACACTGCCTTTGTTATCATGGCGGTTTTTTTAGAAATCAACCACGTTAAATTGCTAGCTGCGGCAGCAGATGTGGTCACCATCATGTTGGGTATCGCTACGGGAACAGCATCCGAAAAAATGTTGAGCGACTGGCTAGAAGAAAATATAAAATTATCTTAGATAAATTAGAAATTAGGTTGTAAAGCCGTAGTTAATTCGGAAATAT
>JBCBIN010000007.1:0-22402 GCA_038524555.1 Cyanobacteria bacterium J06623_7
TAAGATAATAGAAAGTTACTGACATTTTTACGTCTTTACAAAAACTCGTATCTTTAAAACCCTAGAGATATATACACACACTCACTTTGTTAAAGGAGACAATATTGGTTTCTACAACTTCCTTTAAAACAGCTAAATCAGAAGAAATTTTTAATGCGGCTCAAAAGCTAATGCCTGGTGGAGTAAGTTCTCCTGTCCGAGCTTTTAAATCCGTGGGCGGTCAGCCGATTGTTTTCGATCACGTTAAGGGCGCTTATATTTGGGATGTCGATGGCAACCAATATATCGATTACGTGGGAACCTGGGGCCCAGCAATCTGCGGTCATGCTAATCCCGTCGTAATTGAAGCCTTACATGCGGCTTTAGAAAAAGGCACTAGTTTTGGTGCCCCCTGTGCTCTAGAAAATGTTCTGGCGGAAATGGTGATTGATGCCGTTCCCAGTATCGACGTAGTACGCTTTGTCAACTCTGGTACCGAAGCCTGTATGTCAGTGCTGCGCTTAATGCGTGCCTTTACTGGTCGAGAAAAAATCATCAAGTTTGAAGGTTGCTATCACGGTCATGCCGACATGTTCTTGGTAAAAGCAGGGTCTGGTGTAGCTACTTTGGGCTTACCCGATTCTCCTGGGGTTCCCAAGTCTACTACCGCCAATACTTTAACGGCTCCCTATAATGATTTAGAAACAGTCAAAAAGCTGTTTGCCGAAAATCCCGACCAAATTGCGGGGGTAATTTTAGAACCCGTAGTCGGTAACTCTGGCTTTGTAACTCCCGATGCGGGATTCCTTGAAGGCTTGCGAGAAATTACCAAAGAACAAGGCGCGCTGCTAGTCTTTGATGAAGTTATGACTGGCTTCCGCATTGCTTACGGTGGAGCCCAAGCAAAATTTGGCATCACTCCCGATTTAACTACCTTGGGTAAAGTTATTGGAGGTGGTTTACCAGTCGGTGCTTACGGTGGTCGTGCCGATATTATGTCCATGGTCGCCCCCGCAGGGCCTATGTATCAAGCGGGAACTCTATCGGGAAATCCTTTAGCCATGACGGCCGGAATTAAAACCCTAGAATTATTAAGTAAGCCCGGTACTTACGAACAGCTAGAGCGCATCACTGCTAGACTAGCCGACGGTTTATTAGCTGCTGCAAAAGAAACAGGTCACGCAGTAACCGGCGGTAATATCAGCGCCATGTTTGGGATGTTCTTTACCGGTCAGGAAGTGCATAACTATGACGATGCGAAAACTTCTGACATGAATAAATTTGCTCGTTTCCATCGGGGCATGTTGGAAAAAGGTATTTACCTCGCCCCTTCGCAGTTTGAAGCTGGCTTTACTTCCCTAGCTCACACGGAAGAAGATGTCGATCGCACTATTGCCACAGCAAAAGAGGTTTTGAGCGAACTCTAACCAGTTGAATTTAATTTAGTTTAAGTAATTAATTAATCAATCTAGGCGGGGATAACACCCGTCTTTTTTATGGCAATTTAGTCCGATAGTTTTAATTTAGGCGATCGCCATTAATAAATAGCGATCGCCGTGGTGGGATTTAACCAAAGTGATTGAGATAAATAGGAGGTAAGAGCTTTAAGCCTCTATGACTACTCGACCCACGGGACGGGCAACACAGGTATAGATAAAACCTTCTTCGCAGGGATCGTCATCTTCGTAGGTCACTTCTCCCTCTAACTTTTTGACTTTACAAGCGCCACAGGCTCCCATACGGCAGCCAAAGGGTAAATCTGCTCCTTCAGCCTCAGCTACGTCTAAGATTGCTTCTTCTCCATCACAGGCTATCTCTTGACCAGACTTAGACAGGACAACCATCGGACTGGAAGATGCGGGGGCTGGGGTGGGTGCGGGTGCGGGTTCCGGAACTGATTGAGGTACGGCAACCGGAGCCGGAGCGGGGGCTGAGGCAGAACCGTTGACGATCGATGTTGGAGCAACTGTCGGTGGAGCCGGCATGGGTATGGGGGTAGGGGCGGGAGTCGATGGAGCCGGAGGGGGAACGATGGAAGTCTGTTCGGCAGCGGGAACAGTGGGTGCAGCTTTCTTTTTCTTTTTCGCACCACCAAAACTTTCTTCATAGTAGTTTTCCATGGGAAAGCTAATCTTCTGCAATAGTTCCTTGGTGGCTTCCATAAAGGGATTGGGACCACAGACATATACCGTACGCTCTTGATAGTCAGCAGCGATCGCTGGCAGAATAGTCTCATTAATCCTGCCGGTATAGCCATACCAGGGTTGTCCGGGAACGGGTCGAGTTACGGTAATCGCCAGTTTAAAGTTGGGATAGCGAGAGGTCATCATCTCCAACTCTTGACGAAAGATAATATCCTCTGGACTGCGGGCGCTATGGAGAAACACAATATCAACGTGGGATACCGTATCGCAAATCCAGCGAGACATCGACATCATGGGAGTGATACCGCTTCCAGCCGAAATCAGCAGCAGTTTAGCGGCGGGATTGGCAAAGTTAGTAAATTTACCCACGGGAGCATTGACTTCGATTGATTGACCGACAGTCATATTGTCATGTAGCCAGTTACTGACTAGCCCTGGGGGCACATTGGGTTCATCCCGAGGCGCGGGAACTCGCTTAACGGTAATCTCAATCGTGTGGGGTCGAGAGGGAGTTGAAGAAATCGAGTAGGAACGCTTGACGCTTTTACCATCGATATCGAGATTGAGAGTTAAAAACTGCCCTGGCTGATAGTCGAACTTGACCGGGTGCTCCGCAGCAAAGGTAAAAGTTTTCACATCTACTGTTTCATCAATGATTTGGACGCACTTAAGCTGTTTGGTTCCGGTCTTCCAGGTATTGAGACTATCAGAATCAATCGCCGCCAGGGGCATATACTGTTCGGGAGTCAAAAACTGAGGCGCGACTACGGTCGTTTCTCCGGCGATCTCCTTTACCCAGAGAAGATGATTGCCCAAAGAAATAGTATCCGAGGGCTTGAGCAAATATTCCTGGTTGAGTTGAGCGTCTTCATTGTTGATTTTTGAGCCGTTTCTACTGCCCAAATCGCAATAATAGTAGCTGCCGTTGCGGAAAGCAATCTTGCCGTGAGTTCGGCTAGCAAGACTATCATCGAGCACCACACAACAGCGATCGTCGCGACCCACCAAACATTCTTGATTGATGCGCTCTTCTGGAGCGAGCTGAATTGTTTTTGTCTCTTGGGGTTTCCTCGTGTCGATAATAATAATTTCTGGCATTGTTATTCTGGTATTAAATGAGATAGCTAAATTAAACTTTTGATGGCGTCGGTTATTAGGTTAATGTCGTACGATAGGTTATTCTTCCTAGCTTTAGGCTCTAAGCTCTAGTAATTTCTAGATTGTCTTCAAACAGATAAATAAATTACGAATAGCATTATGCATTAACTAACGCCCTGGCGATCGCCAAATTATTTAGTGGGTGAAGTTAACTCGGTAATATCTTGCTGGCTGTTTTGAGCTTGAGTTACCATTGACAGAATTTGGTCGGGGGTCATGTTTTGAAAGTTTTGCTGACCCGACATACTTAGCAGTTGTGAAATTACCGAAGGCTTGCCGCTCTGACCTAGTAAGCTGCGGGCAGTATTTTTCACCAAATCGTTTTGCAGGGGCTGCTGTAAAATTTCTTGCGCTTTCCCCCGAGCTTTTTGCTCATTGAGCTGATTTAAGGCATATAGACTGGCAGATTCTGTGATGGGGTTGGGCTCTTGCAATAATTCCAGCAGGGCGTCATCAACTGCTTGGGCGGATAGACGCTCGCTATATATTTTCGTGGTCATCCCCCCATCTTTAACCAGAGTTGCTTGAGTACTATTAATCGTTCCCGGCATTAACTCCCGCAGAATATTGGGATTCAGACGCTGCTGCCATTGGGGTTCGGTCGCCAAAACTTGAGTGATCGCATCGGTGGCGACAACTCCCGTTCTACGAGCTAGTTCCACCGCATCGGGTTCATTATCGAGCAGTTCTAATACCGCTAATAAGGGAGTAACAATCAGCTGCTGTTTGGCCAGCAGTAACTTCCGCAGCAGCAGGAAGACGGGAGTATTATTGTGGGGTTGAAAATTATTGATTACTTGATAGCGAGAATTTTCAACCTGAAGCAACGCTAACAGCTTTTCTGCCTTGGGACGAAGAGAATCAAACAGTCCGCTCAAGACTTCTAGATGCTCTTGCTTATTAATGTTGTATTCGTTTTTGAGGCTGGCAATTTGCTTAGTTTTGGCCTCCACTGCCTGATGTACGGGCATGCCACTATCTACTAGCTCTTGTAATAGAGAAGCGATCGCATCTTTGTAACCTTCGAGTCGCAGGCGATCGACCACGGTATAGTCGGGGTTAACTAAAGTCGAGTTATTAATGCCCAACTCGGTCAAGACGGCATAGTGTTCTTCTTCCGTTACTTCCAGTCTCTGGCGAATTGATTCTAAGGATTTCAGACTGTTGGCAGCGTCTACATTTCCCGCCTGTAGAGATTCTTCCAAGACTCCCTGATAAACCTGGAGACGGTCTTGCTTGGTAACCTGGGGTACTACTTGGGCGAGTAAGTCCAGCTCATCGGCTTTAAGGTCATCGAGAGATCTGCCCCCCAACACTCGGGTAAAGTCGATCGACAGTTTTTTGAGTTGACGACGTAGCTTGTCGGCGAAACTTTCTTTTTTATACTGGTCTTGAGTCCTTCCCCAGGTGCGTACGAGCCATAAAGTGCTCAGCAACACCACCAGAGCGTTAAAAATCATCTGGACGATAAAGGGGAAACGCAGGATTTCTGGGCGACCGCCGTAAACATAGAAAAAATTGACCGCTAAAAAAGTAACGATGGTAAATACGCGATGTCTGATAATCTTGGCATCAAAATCGGGATTTTGTTTTCTTACCGAACTGCGGTAAATCTTCTCCAGGCGAGCGATCGCTAGATAAAATGTTCCCGCCATTGCCCCTAAGGTCAAGGGAGTCGCCACAAACTTAGGAATAGGAATGGCATTACCGTTGAGGTAAAAACCGGGATTAAAAATCTTGCTTACCTGCCCTGCTTCATGAGTCCAGGCACCGGAAAAGTAATAATCAAAATTGCCCGCATAAAGGAAATAGTAAATAAAATAACCACATACCAAGCCTAAATAGCCATACTGCACCAGATTACGACCGGGCTTGTCAATTTGCTCCCAATAAGCCTTCTCAGAATCAATATCCATGCAGGGAGACTTACAACTAATACAGGTGATTTTTTCCTTATTCGTCTCTTTATCAAAAGTGCGGCACATCGATTGAGTGATTGTTTTAGGTGGCTCTTTTTGTGCCTCACTACCTAGTAGCCCTCTAGGCCCCGTCAGTACCATCTGCACCATCCCAAAGGGACAAACATAGTGGCACCAAGCTCGTCCACCATAAAATAAATTCATGATGATCGCGGCGGTAATGGTAAATAATAAAAACCCTCCAAACACTGGACGCGCAGAATTAACGAATAAGATCCGCATGTTTAGCCCAATAAAAAACAGGACAAACTGTAGGTAAAGATGATTTTCAATTAGCCACTTATTTTGCGCTATCTGCTTTTTTGGCTTCATACCCAGGGCGCGGGGAATCTGGGAAAGAAAATACAGAGGGCAGATTCGTCGCCAGAACTCATGTCCCAGTACAAAAATAATCCCGAAACCCGCGGGAACAACAAAACCCCAAAAAATTCTCGCTCCTGCTGCATAGGGAGTGCCCGGTAGACATTTACTCTGAAGTCGAATACAGGTCTCGGGATTTTGGGCGCGGTTTATTAACTCATCTTTTAGAGGACTAAAAAAATTTGTGTTAGGGTCGGTGAGATATTGAGATACTGGGTCGAAAAATAAAGACACAATTAACAGTAGCCAACCTACTACCAGGACGTATCGAATGGCGTGAGCCTTCTGTTCCGCAACTTTGTTAAGCATCGAAGTTATTCCTAAAAATAATCACCAACGGTCATAGCCGGTTTCGTATTTTGAACGCGAAGTAATTTGTGACTTATCTTGAGTTCTGGTCATTAAATATTACTATGTACTACTGTGCAGAATTATTCAGTCTTGTTTAAGAGTGAAAAAAATTAAGCATTTTGTAACAAGTGTTTGTCTGGCTTTGCTGTGGTTGACTCTTCGCTATTGACTCGCCTACAACTGTAGTTTAGATAATTCATCCCCAAAATCATGATAGTTATTGGTCTGATCAGCGGTACTTCGGTTGATGGCATTGATGCCGCCCTGGTTGATATTCGAGGTGGCGAACGGGATTTAACGGTAAAGCTGCTAGCAGGGGCAACCTATGCTTATCCCCCAACATTAAGAGAAGAAATTTTGGCTGTTTGTGCGGGAGGTACCCTTAATTTAGCTGAGTTAGCCGTTCTAGACGATGCGATCGCCCTTCAGTTTGCCCGAGCCGCCCAGCAAATTCAGACCCAGCAACCCGCCGCCGAACTAATTGGTTCCCATGGTCAGACGATCTATCATCGACCTCCAACCGCTCAACAGTTGGGCTATAGCTACCAAATTGGTCGTGGTGAGTTGATTGCCCGCCAAACTAAGCTCAAAACAATTAATGATTTCCGTTCTGCCGATATTGCCGCCGGTGGAGAAGGTGCGCCCCTAGTCTCGAAAATAGACCTCTGCTTGCTGTCTCATCCCAATAAAACCAGAGCGGTGCAAAACTTGGGAGGTATTGGCAATCTTACTTATCTACCATCGTCCAATACTCCTAATTGGGGCGAGCAAATCTTTGGCTGGGATACAGGCCCAGCGAACAGCCTGATAGATTTAGCGGTAGGGCGGTTGAGCAACGGCACCAAAACCTACGATCGCGACGGTGCCTGGGCGGCAAAAGGTAACCCCAACCGAGAGCTGGTAAATCAATGGTTAGAGCAAGAGTTTTTTCGACAGCCACCACCAAAATCTACCGGTAGAGAGCTATTTGGCGCAGATTATCTGGCTCGTTGCTGGGACGACATGGATCGACTAAATCTAGGAGATAGCGATCGCCTGGCAACATTAACCGAACTCACCGTGGCTTCTATTGCTCATAGTTATCGGCAGTTTTTACCCCAAATACCCGCCGAAATTTTGCTCTGTGGCGGCGGAAGTCGGAATTTATACTTAAGACAACGGCTGGAAGCTGAGTTAACATCGGCAAAGATTATGACAACAGATGAGGTTGGCATGAACGGAGACTTTAAAGAAGCGATCGCTTTTGCCGTTCTTGCTTACTGGAGAACGATGTCTATTCCCGGCAACCTACCTCAAGTTACCGGAGCAAATCGGCAGGTGTTATTGGGGACTATTCATAGCTTGAGTTAATCGAGCTGTTTCTGGAGTTGGGAACTCAGATACGAGGGAAGCATCGACTAGTTAGCTTAAATATTTATTGGTAGAGCGAAATGGAGAGGACAAAGCTATGGCTCATAGTTTCTTAGTCGAAGCCGGCTATTGGAAAGTCAAGGGCAATTGGTTTAAACCCAACCTAACGCCTATTCCCCTCGCAGGAGGAATCAAAATTGCCTGGAAGCGAGAGAGCTGGTTCAAGTTGACCACTAGTCTCATTTGTGAAGATGAAGCCGCTACCGAAATCATCTACCAATGCCGGGGTAACTTAAATTATGAGGCTCAAAGCTACACCTATGTTTCCCAACACAGCCTGTTAGGGAATATTGAGGGAGAAGGAAAACTGGGTCACCAATCTATCATGCAGTACTACTGGTTTATCGGCGCTGGTAGCAAACAAAAAGGACTAGATGTTTTTACCTGCATTGATCGCAATACATACTATCTAAGCAGCAATATCCTTGACGGTCACAGCATCAAAAATACAATTGAGGCTACCCTGACACGCTGATTCCAATAAATTTCTCGTTTGTACATTCATACATTAACAGTCAAAAAGATATAGCCTCATCTCGATCGCCATCCTAAAAACCGATATCAACAACCTATTACGATAGAAGATGAATACAGATCCCAATCAAGGTCGCTTACTTGCCAATCGCTACGAACTTTCCGAGCTTGTCGGAGAAGGTGCTATGGGTAGAGTTTATCGGGCTAAAGATACCGTATTGGGTGGCGTGACGGTAGCCGTTAAATTTCTGGCGCAAGCATTGTTGAGCGATAATATGCGCGAACGATTCGAGCGAGAAGCGACTATTTCCGCACTGCTAGGAGAAAAAAGTATTCACGTTGTTAGAGTCAAAGACTACGGTGTTGACGAACAGAATGCTCCTTTCTACGTCATGGAGTTTCTCCTCGGTGAAAGCATCAATGATTTGATTTGCTATCAGCCAATACCCCTACCCAGATTTTTGACCCTCACTAAACACGTTTGCCTTGGACTGGAATCGGCTCATCAAGGAATTTCCTTTAATAATGAACTATGCCGAATTATTCATCGAGATATCAAACCCAGCAATATAATCGTCCTGCAAGACCCCACTCTCGGGGAAGTAGCAAAAATATTAGACTTTGGTATTGCCAAATTAGTTCAGCCGGATGCCAGCCAGACTCAATCATTTATGGGAACTCTTGCCTACTGTTCTCCCGAACAAATGGAGGGTAAAGAATTAGACAATCGCTCTGATATTTATAGTCTGGGGGTGATGATGTACGAGATGCTGACGATGGACATGCCGCTTCTACCCCAAAACTCATCTTTTGGTGGTTGGTATCAAGCTCACCATAACTTTAAGCCCGAACCATTTAGCGGCAGGCTCAATCTCCCCGAGGCACTACAAGAACTAGTCTTCCGCTGCTTGGAAAAAGAACGAGAACTTCGCCCCCAAAGCGCACGCGAAATTTTTGAAACATTAGAGCAAATCGAGCAGCAATCTGAATCTTCGGATGGTTTACCCCAGAGCATTACCGCTACCGAACGTCATACGGGGGGAATGCCAGACATAACCGAAGCGACTAAATCTTTTCGAGATCGCACTTTAAGTCCGATTGATACTCGAACGATCGATACTGAAGGTTCAGTTACGGAAACTTGTTTACAAACCCCTTGGCCCGCTGATAAACCCGTCCGTAAGATTGTCTTTTCTCAGCTAGTAGATACTTACTTGGGGGAAGCTCCCGTATTGTGCGTTATGCTCGACCAAGAAGAGATATACCGTCGCATTTCCTGTATTCGCTACAATCAATTTCTATATTTAGGGCATCCCCATCCCACCCTATTGTGGATTACTTTGCTCTACAATCAGGAACACGGTGCTAAATGGCTACCCTGCTATCTGGATTTAAAATCTCAAAAAGGACAGCAAATTACTCGAGCTTTAGCGGAAACGGGTAAATACCGCATCTTATTCTATGGCTTAGATGAACCGCAGCAGTGTCAACATATTGCTAGTTCGGTAATCAATCAGCGTCATTGTGAAATGTTACAACAGTGGGCTAATTTAAGTCAGGTTACCGGTAGCTTTGGCGACCTCAAAATATCGAAAAAAGCTCTACGGCAAGAATTAGACAAATTGAAAAATAAAATTTTGATTAAAGTTAAGGCATCTAAACTAACGGACGTCAACGCGGCAGAAAAATCCTAGAAGTGTCAGAGTCTAAAGAATTTTGGCGTTGCTGATTTCAAAGTATGAAACCGATAAGTAACTCTCTCTCCCTCAAGTACATTTGTACCCTTGTCCCGTCAAGCGGGATCGAGATGATATACCGCTACGCATATAGTTTTAAGCTCTAAGTTTTTTTATCTAAACTAGGGTGTGTTATCAATTAACAAAAAGAGCTTTTTTCGGTTTTTAACGATCTACTTCATCGAAAAGTCAAATCATACCTCGAGCCAGCAACGCCAGAACTTTAAGTAACTTATGTTAAGGCTGGTGCAAGGTTAATGGGAAAGAGTAAGGAGTTCGTTTTAGAATAAGGAGTTAATTATCCTGTTCTCCCTGAAAGAGCAATTAGAATCTATCTACATGAATAGCGAATCAACTAATTTCAAGGTAGGCGATCGCGTTAAAATAATTGCTTTACCGAGCTATGTTAAAACCGCCGAACCCATGCCCATGCTGCGCTCTCCCGATGTTTTAGCCTTAGGAGAAGCCGGAACGATTCTAGATCGTCGTCCTGGTGGCTATTACGGTATCCGCTTTATCCAGGGCGCTTTTTTGCTAGAGAGTAAGTATCTGGAGCTAATTGAAAAGTCCTCGCCAAATCGTCAATAATTAACTAGCCGACTATTTATAAATTTTCTGTATGGAAGGATCGGAATTAAAACGTACTATCGAAGCGATCGCTTTACGCCTGAGTAAAACTCAGGAATATCTTTGACCCCCCAGCCATTACAGCCAAGGTGCAGGACTTGGAGCAAAGAGCCGCACAGCCAGATTTTTGGGATGATCAAACCATTGCCCAACAGGTTTTGCAAGAACTCAATGATTTAAAGTCTAGTTTGGAGCAGTATCAGGGATGGCAAAGCATCTTAGAAGATACTAAAGCGATCGCCGAACTACTAGAATTAGAGGCGGATGAATCTCTGGCGACAGAAGCTCAAGCTAATTTAGAACGGTTAGACCAAGAGCTAGAATTATGGGACTTACAGCAGCTTTTATCTGGCACCTACGATACTAAAGGTGCCGTACTGACGATTAATGCTGGTGCTGGGGGAACTGACGCTCAAGATTGGGCAGAGATGCTGCTGCGAATGTACACTCGCTGGGGCGAAAAAGAAGGCTATAAAGTTCGTTTGGCAGAGTCTTCGGCGGGAGATGAGGCAGGAATTAAATCAGCCACCCTGGAAATTGATGGGCGTTATGCTTATGGTTATTTAAAAGGAGAAAAAGGGACTCATCGCTTAGTTAGAATATCTCCCTACAATGCCAATGGTAAAAGACAGACTAGCTTCGCTGGGGTAGAAGTAATGCCCAACTTGGGAGATGAAGCCCTAAAGTTAGAAATTCCCGACAAGGATTTAGAGATTAAGACTTCCCGTTCTGGTGGTGCGGGAGGGCAAAATGTTAACAAGGTAGAAACAGCAGTACAAATCGTTCACCTACCCACAAAAATTGCCGTGCGCTGTACCGAAGAGCGATCGCAGCTACAGAATAAAGAACGAGCCTTAGCCTTATTAAAAGCCAAGCTATTGATTATTGCCGAAGAACAACGTGCCCAAGAAATTGCTGAGATTCGTGGGGATATGGTCGAGGCAGCTTGGGGAAACCAAATTCGCAATTATGTCTTTCATCCCTACCAAATGGTTAAGGACTTGCGGACGGAAACGGAAACTACAGATGTGAATGATGTCATGGATGGCAACTTGAACTTTTTGATTGAAGCCTATCTGCGACACGAGAATCAGTTGATTTAGATTCCACGGCAACACAGACAAAGATTACTCCAGATTATTAATAGTTCTTTATTTTGTACTGAGTAGCTTCATCTAAACTCTTAATCCTCAATCTGTTTGCTAGAGCTATTCTTACGGGCGATAACTGCCTGTCGAAAACCCAACACGACTAAAATATTCGATAGAGTCAAAAATAGTTCAGCACTACCGTGTAACCAGTCTACGTTAGCTAACTCCGTTCCATAATGAGCCTGAGCGTAGATTCCTGCGGGAATAGTAATGGCAACAAAAACTAGCAAAATATAAAACCCGATTAAAGCCAAACGGGGGGTTTGACCCGATCTCGTCATAAACCAGAGAAAACCTAGATAGGGAAACAGAGAAATTGCAAATAGGCTTTCCTTATTCATAGTTGTTTGAAGACTGTTGTGAACTACGCCAAATGCCCCAAGCAGCAATACATACAGTAAAATTACCCACGACGGTCATTCCCGCCTGTAAAATAACCAGCCAGTCTAACGCCGCCGCATTGTCAAAGAAATGCCAAGTACAGGCGCACATAGCACTGACTAAAGCAGGTAGCATAGCAAAGGACAAATTATACCAGGCACGGTTGCCTGTGGCTTCTCCATACTGCCAAATATAATAAATCGCTGCTATCCATTCTAGAACGCTAGAAACATGAACTATCCAGGTGGGAATTGATAATGCGTGCATCGATCGCTAATCTCTGAATTAATCTTTAATTGGTAATTACTGTCTGATGAAACGACATCTTCTATGCTGCTATTTTCTCTTCTAGCCACTCAATTACCTGCTTTCCTAAATTTACGCCGTTGAGCCGATCTATTTCTCTAATTCCCGTGGGACTGGTAACGTTAACTTCGGTTAAATAACCGCCAATAACATCAATTCCGACAAAATAAAGATTATCTTGCTTTAGCTGGGGTGCTACTGCCGCACAAATTTCTTGCTCTCTGGCTGTAATATCTACCTTGACGGCGGCCCCTCCTACCGCCATGTTGCCCCGAAAATCGCTACCCCGAGGAACCCGGTTAACCGCACCAATAGGTTTACCATCCAACAAAATAATTCTTTTATCTCCCTCTTTAGCTGCAGGTAAATACTCTTGTACCATTACTGGCTCTCTACCGCGATGAGTACTAACTTCAACAATGGAGTTGAAATTGCGATCGCCCGCTTCTAAGAATAAAATTCCTTCTCCACCCTTTCCCCCTAGAGGCTTCAATACCGCCGATTTTTGACGCTCGACAAAATCAGTAATGACCGATTTATCTTGACTGACAATTGTTTTGGGAATCACATCGGCAAATTGCAGAGCATATACTTTTTCATTAGCAGCTCTCAATCCTTGAGGCGAATTAATTACTAAAGTTTGGCGCGGATCGATTAAATCTAGAATGTAGGTTGTATATAGATAGGGGACGTCAACGGGAGGATCTGTACGCATAAATACAGCATCCATTTCCTCCAAACAAATCAAATTGCGATCTCCCAACTGATACCAATCGGACTCAGCTTGCCAGTGCCCCGAAACTAGCTGTACGGGCTTGAGCTCAACTGACTGCAAATAACCCCATACCTTGCCCCCAACTATACTTAGTTGATTGGCTTGCAAGACCCAAACTTCATGACCCAAAAGCTGCGCTGATTCCATCATGGCAACGCTACTGTCGTGTCCTGGATCCAAATTGCCAATAGGGTCGATGATAAATGCCAGTTTCACGCTATTTTCCTTCAGTAGATGCTGTACTCTCTACTTACTAAAGTACAGCTAAGGAATACCCCTCTACAATAGAGGCTCTAATTCACCTCTTCGCTCTAAAGCATGGATATCGTCACAACCACCTATATGGCGATCGTCAATAAATATCTGCGGGAGACTAGATTTGCCATTAGCCCGCTTTCTCATCTTGCTTCTTGCCGCTTCATCCCCATCAATACAATATTCTGTGTATTCCACACCTTTTTTGTCCAATAGTCCTTTGGCCCGAATACAAAAGGGACAACTACTCCAGGTGTATATTTCTACTTTTGCTGCCATGGTGATACCAGTATTAAGTTTTATTGCAATAATTCTATTTTAAACCGATTTGTCTCATTAAAAAATCGCGATCGAGCAAACGGGACTTCCATCGCGAAAATAGCAATTGGTTTAACAGCATTTTGTTATCCGAACTCATCCCATATCGACTCAGATCTACTAAGTTACGAAAATAAATATATTAGATAAACATCCAAGCCTGAACTCTTCCGGCACTGAAACTGGTCTAATTTCACTGTCTTTTTTACTAGAGAGAAAGTAGGAATTAAATCTCCAATAATTATCCAGTTATCTGCTGGACAGTCAAATAACAAACTGTTAGTTTAAAGCGGGCATTTGGGAACTCTTATGGATAAGCCTAAGGAAGTTAGCATCTTTCTCAACAATCAATCCTTAGTTACGATGCTTGCCAAAGTAGAGTAATTGAGTTCAGCTACTAGCCTAAAGACATAACTTCTTTCATAAGTTAACTTATATTGAACTTGCATAAAATGAAATCTGCTAAAGTTATTAATAAAATTCTGTTAATTTCTCTTGCTTTTGGTAGCGTAACTGTCGTTGCAGGAATGTTATTGGCAAAAGGAAATCTAAAAAAAGCTCTTGTAGGCGTAGGTGCAACTACTGCTTTAGTAGGAGCTGCTGGTAGTCTGACGACCAAAAAAGCTCGAGAATCTGATTCCGGTTTAGAAGAGAAGCTGCAAGACAGCAAATTAACTTCAGAATTAAACTATCAAAATTATCAAGAAGATAAATCAGAAAAATCGGTAAAGACAAACATAAAGCCAGAACCAGTAGCGGAAGTAGAATCAGATCTGTTTCCCACCGAAGCTAACCGAGAGCAACAAGAGACATTTAGTTTAGAAAATAGTGTTGACGATTCTTATGAAGTAAGTAATGAATCAGAACAAGAAGAATTAGAACAAATAGTTTCCCCAATCGAAGAAGTTAGTGCTGATGTAGATCCTCAAGAAGATCTCGCTCAGCAACTGTCCGTTGAAACTGAGTTTTTAGATAGCGAATCAGAATTTGCCCGAGATTCCATAGCAGAAAGTGAAGAAAGTGCTGACGAAAGCGAAGATTTCAATCCTTTTAGCAGCTCATCTAGCCTGTCAGAATCAGATAGTGATGAAGAATCAGCTGATCTAGAAACAGTAGACAAATTAATTGGCGCTTTCGACCCGAGTGAACCAGATGTCCCAGAAGAGTCCCCGATAGATAAAGCGAGTAGTGAACTAACTACCGAGAATAATGAAGAGAATGAATATGGCAGTCAATTTGGTCTAGAAGATAACTCAGAGATTGCTACCGAGATAGATTCTCCCACTGAAAATCTAGTTCAAGAACCAATATTTCCAGCACAATCCTCAGAGTCTACAGAAGATTTAAGCTCAAATTCTTATTCCGGGCATGAGATTGAGGACGATGCTATGCCCATGGAAGAGGATTCAGCTTC
Organism: Cyanobacteria bacterium J06623_7; assembly: GCA_038524555.1. Classification (GTDB taxonomy): domain Bacteria; phylum Cyanobacteriota; class Cyanobacteriia; order Cyanobacteriales; family Xenococcaceae; genus Waterburya. Next base: position 14,819 of record JBCBIN010000007.1, read on the forward strand.
AGAGCTAATTGAAGAACTGCCAATGGATTCAACCTCAGATGATGATTTGAGCTTTGCGGAAGAACCAGCCGGTACTGATGAGATGGATTCGGCGGAAATGAGCTTTGATGTCATGCCCATGGAAGAAGATTCAGCTTCAGAGCCCATTGAAGAACTGTCGATGGATTTAACTTCAGATGATGATTTGAGCTTTGCTGAAGAACCAGCCGATACTGATGAGATGAATTCGGCAGAAATGAGCTTTGATGTCATGCCCATGGAAGAGGATTTAGCTTCAGAGCCCATTGAAGAACTGTCGATGGATTTAACTTCAGATGATGATTTGAGCTTTGCTGAAGAACCAGCCAGTGCTGATGAGATGGATTCTGAGTCTGGGTTGGAATTGGATAATGAATTTGAGCTTGAATCGACCGAAGAAATAGAGAATCCGGTAGAAGAATTTTCAATGGGATTGGATTCAACATCGGATGATGATTTGAGTTTACTCGAAGACCCATCCGATACTGATGAAATGAATTCGGCAGAAATGAGCTTTGAGGACATGTCCATAGAAGAGGATTCAGCTTCAGAGCCCATTGAAGAACTGTCGATGGATTTAACCTCAGATGATGATTTGAGCTTTGCTGAAGAACCAGCAGGTAATGATCAGATGGACTTGGCGGAGATGAGCTTTGAGGACATGTCCATGAAAGAGGATTCAGCTTCAGAGCCCATTGAAGAACTGTCGATGGATTTAGCCGTCGATGATGATTTGAGTTTTGCTGAAGAACCATCCAGTAATGCTGATCTGACTTCTGAGTCTGGGTTGGACTTGGATAATGAATTTGAGCTTGAATCTACAGAAGAAACAGAGAATCCGGTAGAAGAATTTTCGATGGGATTGGATTCAACATCGGATGATGAGTTGAGCTTTGCGGAAGAACCAGCCGGTACTGATGAGATGGATTTGGCGGAGATGAGCTTCGAGGACATGTCCATGGAAGAAGATTCAGCTTCAGAGCCCATTGAAGAACTGTCAATGGATTTAACTTCAGATGATGATTTGAGTTTTTCCGAAGAACCATCCAGTAATGCAGATCTGACTTCTGAGTCTGGGTTGGACTTGGATAATGAATTTGAGCTTAAATCGACCGAAGAAACAGAGAATCCGGTAGAAGAATTTTCAATGGGATTGGATTCAACATCAGATGATGAATTGAGTTTTTCCGAAGAACCAGCCGGTAATGACGATCTGACTTCTGAGTCTGAGTTTAACTCGGATAATGAATTTGAATTCGAGCTTGAATCGACAAAAGAAACGGAGAATCCGATTGAAGAATTTTCAATGGGGCTGGATTCAACATTGGATGATGATTTGAGTTTTCCTGAAGAAGCAGCCGGTACAGATGATATGGATTCGGCAAAAATGAGCTTCGGGGACATGTCCATGGATGAAGTTGATAATCCTCTTGAAAAATTATCTATGGGTTCTTCTTCTAGTGATGATGAGTTCATCGGTCAGTTTATCGATGAAGAGAATTCATCCGCAGAATTACAGCTAGATAGTGTAAATGAATCTAATGAATTGGATTTGGAATCTATGCTCGTAGTTGAGGCAGAAAATTCTCATGAAGATTCTGATGTAGACAATATCCTGGGAGTTACCTCTAAGGTTGAAGAGTTTCAGTTAGAGGATAAATCATCTGTAGACTCGTCTATTGATAGTGCTTTGGCAGAATTAAATTTTGAGGAGCAGCCGGCGGCAAATGAAGCAGAAGAGTTTATGAAAGAGCTCGTTGGCGATAACGAAATGGCCTTAGATGAGCTAGACTCTGAATCAGATGCGGATGCGGATGAGTTTATGGTGGCTTTTGAGGAAGCAGCAACTCCCTCCGAAGAATTGAGCCTAGAAGCACCTTTGGTAATGGAAGAATATACCTCAGAGGATTTTGTTGATAGCTTTAATGGGGAAAGTGAATCTTCTGAAGAACTTATTTTTGACGAGACATCTACCAACGATTCTAACTTTGACGATTTAATGGAAGCCTTTGCTCCTGAAGATACATCTTCGACCGAAGCACCCGAGGTGGATGCAGATCTGCTCGATCTAAAATTTGAAGATGAAGCAGACTTTAAGGACTTAGATTCTCTAGATCTTGTGGATAAAAAACTGGATGAACTAACCGAAATTTCTGATGAATCTCTAGGGGAGTTAAACGATCTATTGAGTTCAGTTCAAGATAATTCTTTTGTTTCAGAACAGGAGTTAGATGAAGTCCATCAAGATAAATAGAACTGTTGGCTGAGGAATTCTCCCCAGTGTAAAATAAACTTTAAAGACCTAGATTTTGCTCTGGGTCTTTTTTCATGGGGAATGAAGTTTAATTCCTCGTTCAAGAATTGATAGACTAAAGAGTACATACAGCAAGAATTAAGTACAGTACAAATAGTAATGGGAACAGAACGGATTACTCTTCTCTCCAGCCGAGAAATTGACAAAATGCGTAAAGCTGGAGCCTTGGCGGCAGAACTGTTAGATTTTTTGGAGCCAATGGTTAAACCTGGAGTAAGTACTCTAGAAATTAACGATGCTGCTGAAGAATGGACGCAATCCAAGGGAGCTATTAGCGCACCACTGGGATATGGCCCGAAAGAGAATCCTTTTACTCGCTCTCTTTGTACCAGTGTTAATGAAGTAATTTGCCATGGTATTCCCAATGCCAAACAAATTTTAAAAAATGGAGATATTATCAACATCGACGTTACGCCGATAGTGGATGGCTATCACGGAGATACATCTAAAACTTTTTTTGTAGGCACACCTTCCTCATCGGCCAAAAAACTAGTTGAAGTGACCGAAGAATGTCTCAGGCGCGGTATTGCTGCTGTTAAACCAGGAAGCAGAATTAACGATATTGGTGCTGCTATTCAAGAATATGCCGAGCAGCAGGGTTTTTCGGTAGTTAGGGATTTTGTCGGACATGGAGTTAGCCATATATTCCATACTGCACCACAAATTCCCCACTATTACGATCCCAGACAAAAGAAAAAAATTAAGCCGGGCATGGTGTTTACAATCGAGCCGATGATTAATGAAGGCACTTGGGAAGCGGTAATGCTTAATGATGGTTGGACTGCCATAACCAAAGATAAAAAGCTTTCGGCTCAGTTCGAACATACTATTGCTGTCACGAAAGATGGAGTCGAGATTCTAACTCAAGCTGCTTAAAAATAAGATTGAACGCTTGATGCGATCGCCATTTACCGGAGAAATTTACCTAAAGAAAACAGCCGCTAATGTTAGCGTCGAGCCAAGTCTTGTCTAGTATTTATATTTACCAATCTTTTAAAAGTGTCCGATTAATTCGCTATTGTTCCAGTTAATCGTATCGCCGATACTGTCGCCGTTGTGATAAGCAGCCAAAATAACCTCGCTAGTTTTACCCCAGCAAATTGTGCCGTCAGCAGCGATCGCAATTGCTCCCAGATCTCGATCTCGACTGCGGGATTCTGCCATAGATTTTTCCATTGCTGTGGTTAGAGTCATACCATCGGTGACACGAATGACCACTTTGGCTGCCAAACATTCTTCGATAATGTCTTCTCCAATTCCTGTGCAGCTAACTCCAGCGGCAGCGGCGGCATAGTTTCCGGCGGGCATTGCCGAATCGCTAACTCGACCAATTCTTTCTAAACCCTTGCCACCAGTAGAAGTCCCGGCGGCAATTTTACCAGCACCATCGAGTGCCACTACCCCAATCGTGCCTTTGCGGGGTTCGTGAATTAGAGCCTGTTCGGCGACAACTCCCGCCATGCTTTTATCGAAGTTTTCGTCTCGTTCCTGAATCCATTCCTGAAGGCGAATATCAACTAGAGGGTCATAGATCGGCACCTTTAGCTCTCGAAGCAGTTCTTTGGAACCATAGTCGGATATAACGCGATCGTCTTCTCCTTGGAGATACTGTGCTAGCTCGATGGGATGTTTGACACGGGAAACGTTGATAATGCCGCTAAAGCGCTGTTTGGTTCCATCCATTAAAGCCGCACTCATTCTAATTTGGCCGTCAGACTGCAATACCGAGCCGGTTCCAGCATTAAATATTGGCTGGTTTTCTAGTAGCTGGCAGCCTAACACCACTGCCTCTACTGCTTGACCACCGCGATCTAGCAGTTCATAAACTTCGGTAACAATGTCATGTAGGGCTTGACGAACCGTTGCCTCTCCGCGATCGCTTTTGATGTGTCCTCCCGCACCTCCGTGAATAATGAGCTTAGGCTGTACCTGATTAGCAGACATAGTTTAATTGAAGATAAAGGTTATAACTCGGTTGGACTGGTGCTGGTTGGACGTTGTTTATTCGCTACGGGCTGATTTACGGCGACGACAGCGATCTGAGCAGTATTTCACATCATCCCAACATTTTTCCCATTTTTTGCGCCAGGTAAAGGGGCGATCGCACACGGGACAAATTTTAACGGGCAGATCTGATTTTTTGCGCTGTTTTGCCATGTTGCGGGGAAATAAGAAGCATAATTTTATTATTCCTTATTAGTCGGTCGTTTAGATAGATGAATCAGAACTTGTTAGCCAATATCCGAGTCGTGCTAGTCGAACCAGCCGGAGCTTTGAATGTCGGCTCGATCGCCAGAATTATGAAAAACATGGGTCTGACCAGAATGGTATTGGTTAACCCCAGATGTGACCTAGAGTCAGATGAAGCGCGACAAATGGCAGTACATGCGGTCGATTTACTCGAGAAGGCTCAGATTGTTGATAGTTTGCCCGCTGCTTTAACTGGTTGCCAACAGGCGATCGCCACCACCGTTCGCTCTCGAAGTGTTCCTATCGTCCTAGAGCCGCCCTCTCAGGTATTGCCCGGACTGCTAGAGCCCAACCTAGAATCTGCCTTATTATTTGGTGCGGAAGACCGTGGCTTGAGTAATGAAGAACTAAAATACGCGCAAAAATTTATCTGTATTGAGTCTAGTCCTGCTTATCCTTCGCTAAATCTAGCTCAAGCAGTAGCAATTTGTGTTTATCAACTCTATCAAATTTATTTAAAACAAAGTCGGCCTGAGGATGCTCGTGCCGAGCTTGGGGCGTTACCGACGATGCCAACTGACCCGATGCCCCATAGTGCCCCCTTGGAGGTGCTGGAAGGATACTATCAAGATCTAGAAGCTATGTTGCTAGAGATCGGCTATTTATATCCCCATACCGCCGCCGTAAAAATGGAAAAATTTCGCCGTCTTTACAATCGAGCTAGCCTACAGCCAGAAGAAGTAGCCATGTTACGAGGGATTTTACGCCAAATGCGTTGGGCAATTAAAGATAATAAGAACCCGTCTCAGTCTTAAATCTCCCTAGGCGAAGAATCAATACATACATTGAATTTGGTCAAAAATCCGTAAATATATCAGTGCAAATTAGGGGGTTGACACTACATACTGTTGAATGGTGAATCCTTATTCCTTTTTCCTCTTCTTAATGTGGTACATCCCAGATCTAAAAATTCGGGCGAACACAGAGAACCAAAAATAAATAGCCGTTTGCTAATTTAGACTTGTCGCGCGATCGCGATAACTATCACCTATGACGAAAGAGGAACAAGGTCGTAATTTTTTTCTACGGAGTTTTTCCGACCGGATTTGAAGCGACCTATGCTTTCATCCCGATCTTCCCTCAAGAAATTCTTGCTGCTGCGAAAACTAAAGCTAGTAGAAATCAAATAAGTTTTTCCTTCCTCATTTGTAATTGTTTTCCAGGAGTTAAGAGTGAATCGTCAAGGCAAAAAGTCTTCTCTTACTAGAGCCAAGCAGAGTAAAGCCAAGTCAAAGCCGAAAGCTAATTCCCGTCGTGGTTTATCCAAGTCTCAAGGTAATACTCGGGCAAAACAATCTCCTCGTCCCACACCCAAACGTATCAATAGCAAGAAACTATCTACCTCTTCGAGTAGTTCTACAGCGATCGCCGATAACAATTCGCGACTCCAGCAAAATTTAACGGCAAAGTCTCGGAACAAGCGCCGTACCCTAAAAAAAGTTGATTCAAGCTCGCCGAAAAAACCAGTCAGAGGTTTAAAATTAGCTACTTATGTGGTGACGATTACGATTGGACTCAGCACTATTTTAGGCTCCTTGGTTTCTATGGCTAGCTCTTTCCAGGCTCCACCGGAAAATAATAATCCCACCGCTAAAGTGCAGGCGAACAGCCAGAACCAGGCCAAGTTAGATAATTTACTGGCAACGGCGTCTTTGGGGAAAGAAATTGGCGACCTAAAGTCTCGTTTAGAGGAATTGGCGGCGGAATATCCCGATCTAGAGCCAGAATTATTTGTCGTCGATTTGGATACGAAAGGTTTTGTTAATTTCAATAGCAAGGTAGCGATATCCTCAGCTAGCACGATTAAATTACCCATACTAGTTGCCTTTTTTCAGGACGTAGATCGGGGGATTATTCGACTCGAAGAACAGCTCGTAGTCAGTAAAGACTTTATCGCCGGTGGTTCGGGCAACATGCAGTATGAAGCCCCCGGTACGCGATTTTCTGCTTTGGAAACCGCCGATCGCATGATGACCATCAGCGACAATACCGCTACCAATATGTTAATCGCACGAATGGGGGGCATGTCTAAGCTCAATCAGCGATTTATTTCTATGGGCTTGACGGCGACTAAATTACGCAATCCCCTGCCAGATTTGACGGGAACGAACACTACTTCATCAGCAGATTTGGGCAATTTGCTAGTTAAACTAGACCGCGGACAGCTTATTTCTCTGCGATCGCGCGATCGTTTACTCTATATCATGCGTAACATTGTCAGAAACACTCTTTTACCTCAAGGTCTAGATTCAGAAGCAATTATTGCTCATAAAACCGGAGACATTAAATCTGTTTTAGGCGACGTAGGACTGGTAGATATGCCCAGCGGGAAACGCTATATTATTTCGGCTTTAGTTAAGCGTCCCGATAACTCTCCCCAAGCTAAGAAGTTTATTCAACAAGCTTCTCGGATTACCTATCAGTATTTTAAAACGCCACAAACTACTAGCCTTACTCCCGAATCAGAATGATTATGGTCTCGGGTCAATTTTTAGCAGCTTACTATCTCACCTTGAGGCTGATGCCTACTGTCAATCTCGCTTTTTAGACTATTGTTTGCTTCTAGAAAGAGCGATCGCAATATTGCTAATGACTTTCGCAATTGGGGTCTGCGACCGTGCAAGGGAAAATTATCCCTGGAATAATGGCACAAACTACCGATTGTCTTTATTTTTGATGCTCGTTATTTCTTCTAAGCTAGGAATGCGTGTCACAGTCTGAAAATTCTTCGCCACATTCCTCAGGCGATCGCCATCCAATATTAAGTATTTGCTTACTTTGTGCAATCAACATAGTCAAGCATTCGTTACATAACTTGACAAAACAATGAGTTTTAGCTAAGTTACCTATATGTCAAAGAAACATATTATTTTTATTCCGTTTCTTACCTTTGGTTCTTGTTAGAACCGCATTAATTATTTACACAAACCCAGCAATCATAAACACATGACAACTACTTTACAACAACGCGAAACGCGTGGTGTATGGGAGAACTTCTGTCA
>JBCBIN010000008.1:0-22180 GCA_038524555.1 Cyanobacteria bacterium J06623_7
CAATCAAAAGGAATTAAGCATGAATGCGTCAGAGAGAGCCAAAGGTTTAGACTTAGCCACTAAAATTGCCTCCGTGATTACTTTATTTAAAACGCAGTTTCCCGATGCTAAAGCCGATCTCAAACCCTGGACTAACGATCCCGATACCCGGGAGTTGGTCGATCCGGATTCAATTGATATTGGCTTTCACTTTCCCGGTTGGAGTCGGCGCTATCAAAGCAATAGTATCTTAGTGCAAATTCGCTTTTACAAAGACCCTAACGAGCAAGCAGAGAAATTCATCGGTATCGAAACCTGTGGCTTCAGCCATGTAGGTCAAGCCTGGAAATTTTCCACAATTGATAGTTGGCAATGTGTAGGTCAATGTCAGCCAGCGGGAGAAGCAGAAAAACAGCTTAAGTTATTCTGTCGCCAAGTTTTTGAATTGTTTAATTAGAGTTATTTAACTTACTGAATCTATTTAGTTAGCTCCCAGGTAATAGCTCAAACTAAGGATGAGGTTCGTTGAATTAATTTCTGTAAGGCAGCCTGAAAGCGATCGCGATTGTTAAAATTGTCTATTTTTTGGATCGGCTGACCGCGATAAAACAGCATTACCGTGGGCACATTACGTATTCTGTAACGATTAGCTAGTTTGAAATTCTCATCAGCATTAATTGCCGTCAACTCAATCGAGTCCTGATTGACCGCAAATTTAGTTAAAATTGCTTCGATAGGTTTACATAAGCCACACCATGGTGTCCAGAAATACACTAGAATCGGCCGTTCTGATTGAATAACCGTTTGCCGAAAGTTGGCTTCGTTAACTGCGAAAATCATATAGAGGAAAAAATTCGATCCCTGGGAGTTTACAACATTACGCTCTATGCTACATCTAATCGGGATCGCTAGAAAAGACTAGGTTTGAGATTTACCAGTAGACTCTAGAGGTAGCAACCATTAGCCAGGGATGTCCCCACCAAAACAACATGACAAAGGCGGCGATACCTAAATATGCTGGACGCCAATATTCTTGCCATTTAATAGTTTGTCTACCGTCGAGAATAGCCCGAAAGGGAATGATGGAGGTGCGAGCCTTAACCGTCTCAAAAGCTTCGCCATACCTCTGATATAGACGGCGATCACCATGCCATACGGCAAATAGATGATGGGCAATTAAGCCCAAAGAAGTAACTATAGTAAATGTTGTTCCCAACCACAGGGTATGAGCAATACACCAGATTACCTGTCCTACCATTTGGGGATGACGGGTGATGCGAATAATGCCCGTTTCAAATAAATAGACTTGAGGTTTTTGCACCGCGGCAATTTCGAGCAGATTAAAGGTGGCAGGATAGAGAAAGATAAAAGAAATCACCGAGAGAATCCAAACCGTAGCCTTAACTCCAGGAACCCCCTGTACCTGCCATAGCTGTAGGCCATCGTAGCGATGATTGAAAAAATAAATAATCAGAATAGTGGCAAAGGGAATGCTAACTAAAGCAAAAAATACTCGGTATAGTCTCGCACCAATTTTAGTTTCCGCCCAAGGACGTAAGGCGGCTAGACCACTATGGGCGATCGCAAATCCCAACAGCAAGCCGACCATAATTAGATGACTTTGGGTTAGCCAGTCAAAATTTATCATAGCCATAATCATATATGTATTATTAATCAATTTCAATAGTGGCGATAATTAAAAGTTAATTGCGTACCCCAATCGTGATACTGTGCAAATAAAGAACACGAAAATTATTAAATATTTAGCACTATTAATAATACGTTTAAGTAACGCTCTAATAACTAATCTTTTTTACAAAATTGCTATAGAGATTGTATGTCTGATATTCCTTTCACTCTGGATCAACTTCGAATACTTAAGGCAATTTCCACAGAAGGAAGCTTTAAGCGAGCTGCCGATAGCCTCTATGTATCCCAACCTGCGGTTAGTTTGCAGGTGCAAAACTTAGAAAAGCAGCTAAACGTCCCGTTGTTTGATCGCGGCGGGCGGCGGGCACAGTTAACCGAAGCTGGGCATTTGTTGTTGAGCTATGGCGAAAGAATAATTTCCCTCTGTCAGGAAACCTGTCGGGCGATCGAAGACCTACAAAATCTCCAAGGAGGCACCCTAATTGTCGGCGCATCCCAAACTACGGGCACCTATTTAATTCCGGGCATGATTGGTTTATTTCGCGAAAAATATCCCGATGTTTCGGTGCAGCTTCAGGTACATTCCACTCGTCGCACTTCTTGGGCGGTAGCCAACGGGCAGGTAGATTTAGCGATTATCGGTGGGGAAGTCCCAACAGAACTACAGGACGTACTCAACGTCATTCCCTATGCTGATGATGAACTGGCTTTAGTTTTACCCCCGAATCACCCCTTGGCACAGGAAAGGGTGATCCAGAAAGAAGATTTATACAAGCTGAAGTTTATTACCCTCGATTCTCAGTCAACGATTCGCAAAGTCATTGATAAAGTTCTAAGTCGTTACGAAATCGATCCTAAACGCCTCAAAATCGAAATGGAGCTAAATTCTATTGAGGCAATTAAAAATGCCGTCCAGTCCGGTTTAGGAGCAGCCTTTGTTTCTACCACGGCGATCGCCAAAGAGTTAGATATGGGGGTATTGCACCGAGCCAAAATCAAGGAAGTAGATGTGGGAAGAACTTTGGCAGTGATTGTCAATCCTAGTCGCTATTGTTCTAAGGCAGCAGAGGCATTTAGCAAAGAAATTTTGCCCGAGTTTACCACCCGCGCCGAGTTCAAACAGCTAGAAAGTCTTTATAAAAATATTGTCGAGGTTTAAGGCGATTTAAAATTACCTCAGTACAATGGGCAAATAACTACCTTATTAGTAACTAGTAATCGATCGCCCGTAAGCGCTCGTCAATCGCTGCCCCAATGGAAATTATCTGTACTCGCCCCAGCTGTCCCAAACCCCTCAATGTTTTGAGCGATCTGGATACGGAAGCCAAGATTAGAACGGTACAGCAGCGATTTTGTACTACCTGCGGTATGCCTTTATTATTAGCTGATCGTTATTTACCCTCCCAGCTTTTAGGACAGGGTGGTTTTGGTGCGGCGTTTCTGGCTTGCGATCGCTATAAGCCCAAGTTACCCCAGTGTGTGGTCAAACAGTTTAAGCCTTCGAGTGACCTTGATGCCGATGAAGTTCAGATTGCCCAGGAACTATTTCAAAGAGAAGCCAACGTCCTAGAAGAGTTAGGCAAGGAACACCCGCAAATTCCTATCCTTTATGCCTTTTTTACGCCGATCGTCTCTAATAGCCAGGGTACTGGTTCGGAACAGTATTTTTATTTAGCCCAGGAATACATCGATGGAGCCGATTTAGAACAGGAATTAGAAGCCAAGGGCAAGTTTTCCGTCGCCGAAATTATCGAAGTGCTGGAGGAAATGCTGAAGGTATTAGAGTTTGTACACGCTCGTGAAACCATTCATCGCGATATCAAACCGTCTAACATTATGCGCGATCGCCAGGGACTGCTGCACCTGTTAGATTTTGGTGCGGTCAAGCAAATTGCTTCTGGGGGTGGTAATGCTCATAAATCCACCGGAATCTACTCCATGGGGTTTGCCCCTCCCGAACAGATGTCTGGTTCTCAGGTCTATCCTTCCACCGATCTATATGCCCTGGCGGTTACCTGCCTCAACCTTCTGACGGGAAAACCGGCCGAAGAACTCTACGATCCTTTTGAAAGCGTTTGGAAATGGCATCAATATGCCCCTAATATTGGTGATCGCCTGGGTCAAATTCTCGACCGCATGTTGTTGGCAACCCCGTCCCAACGATTTCAGTCGGCACGAGAAGTCTTAGAAGCCCTTAACGGTACTCAAATCCCCTCCAAACCCAGCTCAACCTCCCAACCATCTCCGACTCGTATTCGCCAACAGCAGCAAAATCAGCCAAATATTGCTACTCCTCTAGCCAAACCGAACACTCCTGCCCCCTTTCCCGGCGCTCCCCAGCCTAAGCCAGCGGCTGTTCGTCGTCAAAAACGCCCAAAACGAGCCTTTTCCTTGGTAGAAACCATTTCTAGTGCTGCTTTTACCGGATTTGAGGGGGCACTACTGTCAATTGGTCTAATTAACTGGCTGGCATCCTCACCGGAAAGTATTGGCTTAATTGGGGCCATTATGGGGGGTATTGTTTTTGCTCTCTACCGTCGAATTATTGAAAAACTAGACCTGGTAATTTTTGCCTTAATTACCGCTGGCGTTGTCGCCTTTGTCCCCATCTTTCAGGGCACGTTAACCGCTGTGAGCATCATTGTAATTGCCACTGTCTCTGCTGCTGGAGCGATCGCGATCGTGTCTTTATTACGTTTGGTCTATCGTTTACTATCTCGCTGGCTCTAAAGCTAAGGGACCATGATATATGGTATGGGAGTGTCTGTTTCTTACCCATTACTTGTTACTTCTTCTTTAAAGTAATTAACGTGACCGCAGCAAAACCTGAAGGCGGCTCTATTTTATGCAGATTATCAAGCTCAAATTCAGACAGGTAGGGGAGCGTGGCTTTTTTGTTACCCTCAGCTGCACGCAGCAACCTTGGGAGGTAGAAGGCTATCTCAGTTTGATGCCCCAGGGTCTAAAAGTGGCGCTGAACCAGTGGCAAGCCAGCTATCGACAGCTAGATACTCTGCGTTCTCTGGCGGTGGCAGAAACGGATTTACCTGCTAATTGGCGTGTCGTTCCCAAGTCGGTGCGGGTTAACTCCTCTACCGAATGTCTTAATGCCGTGAAAACCGAGCTAAATTTGTGGCTAAATAACCTTGAGGGAGACTGGCAAACTATTCGTGATGCTCTGATTGCCTTTTCTAACCAGTTCCAATCGGCAGAACTTCAGATCACTCTCGATAGCCAAAATATAGATTTATGTCGTCTACCCTGGCAAGAATGGGAGCTATTCCAACAGTATTACCCTCAAACAGAGATTGCCATCAGCACCCCGACGGCGAAAGATATGGCGATCGCCAGTAATCCGGTCAAGGTTAACAGCAAAAAAATCCGGATTTTATTGGTAGTTGGCAAAAGTGAAGGCATCAGTACCCAGTCTGACCTCGATACCATCGAGCGTCTTTTAGCCAAGCAGGCAGAAATCGTCTATCTTTTACAGCCTAGCCTCAAGGAACTGGCGGCAGCTTTGTGGTGCGATCGCGGCTATCATATTTTTATTTTTACGGGGCATAGCGGTAGCAACAATGACGGTACAATTGGCTGGATTGCGATTAACGACCGAGAACAGTTAACTATTCCCGAGTTTAAGGATGCTTTCAAACAGGCTATTGAAAACGGTTTACAGCTAGCTATTTTTAATTCCTGTGATGGTTTAGGTTTAGCAGATCGTCTGAGTGAATTAAATCTCGGACAAGTTATCGTCATGAGCGAACCCGTTCCCGATTTAGTGGCGATCGAGTTTTTAGAACATTTATTTTCCGAATTGATCAACCAACGCTCCCTGTTTTCTGCCGTCCATCGAGCGCGCAAAAAGTTAGAGCACCTAAACTCTCGCTATCCGGGGGCTCCCTGGCTGCCAACTCTCTGTGTTAAGCCCCGGCAAAATTACTTTACCTGGCACGAAAATGACCCGGTTCTGTTAAAACCGGCGATCTCCGGCAACATGGGGCAGAGACTGGCACGCACTTTTCTTGGTCTGGCATTGTGCATCTTGCTCTTTATTAGCGGTTTGAGCCTTAACATTCTCTTACCCCAGCTCAACCTAGAATTTATTGCCCAACCAATTGCTGCCCTGGTAAAACAATCCACCTCAGTCACGGCTGAATTAAACTTACCGTCGGGAACCTGGCAGTATGGAGGCAGTACAACCTGGCAGCCTATTAATCGTTTAGTCCGCCAAAAGCTAGGACAAAAACATCCCGATTTTCAACTCATTCATACCGACCATGCAGCTCTACCTAACGGCTCGGGAACGGGCATTCGCATGCTGATTAAAGGACAAATTTCCTTTGCGCTCTCATCCCGTCCGGTGAGCGATCGCGAATATGACGCGGCAATCGTTCGGGGCAAAATTCTTAAGCAGGTTCCGGTGGCGATCGATGGAGTAGTAGCGGTGGTTAACCCCCAGTTAAATCTCGACGGTTTGACCACCAAACAACTAGGGGCAATCTATCGCGGTCAAATAACCAACTGGAAAGCTGTTGGCGGGCCGGACTTGCCAATTATTCCCTATGCCCGTCCGAGTCAGAGCGGGACGACAGAATTTTGGCGCACTAATATTCTCAAAAGTCTTCAGTACGGTGGGAATGTGGTTTTTGTGGAAGAATCTACGGCGGCGATCGCTAAAGTTGCCGATATGACTGATTTAGGGGGCATCTATTTCACCTCTATTGCTGAGGTAATTAACAACTGCGACATAAAGCCCTTGGCTCTGGCACGACGTTCTGCAAGTATTCCCGTTGGCATTCGTCAGGGCGATCGCTGCAATGTTCCGGCTCCATCCACCAAAGTCAGATATCTCAATCTGTCCGGGTTGCGGACAGGAGAGTATCCCCTCATCCGCCGTTTGTTTATCATTATCGAAATCAATAGCCCCGTGGACGAAGAAGTAGGAGAGGCATATAAAAACTTTATGCTCACTCAAGAGGGACAAAACTTAATTGCTAGAGCCGGTTTTATCCCCATCCGTTCTTTTTAGGGTCAATGTCAATTGACGAACTTATTTCTGCCAGGCAACCGTCAAAGTTTTGGGTTGACCGAAGTCGCCGCTAACGACAATACCCCGCTCGTTAGCCTCTAGATGACGCACGATCTTATAGACAGTTTCCACCTCTTCTTTAATTTCCGCCTGGGCAGCTAGTTCAGCCAAAGATAGAGGAGAAGTCGCCTGTTGTAGAGTATTTACTACCTTTTTTTGAATATCTAACACCGCTGCGGCAGCTTTTTTTCCGGCTTCCACTCCCGGCTGGTGATAGGCATTGATGTTGACCAGGGAAGCATAGATGCTCACTCCTCGCTCGTAAAGGGCAATTAAAGCACCGACAATGCGCTCGTTTACCTTAGGAATAGTAATAGTAATTGAATCTCGCTGTTTATCGTTGAGGGCAGTGCGAGTACCCAACAAAAAGCCCTTGAGATAGTCTCCCGAAGTAATTCCTGGCTCGATTTCCCGATACTCTCCCGTTCTGTCTTCTAAGACTTCAATAAAGGTCAAGAAGAAGTTATTGACACCCTCCCGCAGTTGCTGGACGTAGGCATGCTGGTCGGTAGAACCTTTGTTGCCATAAACGGCAATACCTTGGTTGACAACGTTGCCATCCAAATCCATTTCTTTACCCAGGGACTCCATAATTAACTGCTGGAGATAGCGGCTAAAGAGCAATAGACTATCCTTGTAGGGTAAAATCACCATATCTTTTTCTCCCCTGCCGTGTCCCGCACAGTACCAGGCCATAGCCAGTAACGCCGCCGGATTATCTTTCAGGCTCGGCTTGCGAGTGAGAGCATCCATTGCCTTCGCACCGGCTAGCATGGCTTTAATATCAATTCCCTGCAGGGCAGCGGCAACTAGACCAACGGGAGATAATTCTGAGGTACGCCCCCCAACCCAATCTCGCATGGGAAAAATAGCCAGCCAACCTTCACGTTCGGCGATCGCCTCTAGCTTACTGCTCTTGCCGGTGATGGCAAAGGCATGAGCCGCAAAATCCAAACCGCGATCGTTATAGACTCGCTTTACCTCCAGCATGCCGTTACGAGTTTCTGGGGTGCCACCTGACTTAGAGATGACCGAGACTAAAGTAGTTTCTAGGTTCTCAATGCCAGCAATAACCTTGTCGATACCCGCTGGGTCGGTATTGTCGATAAAGTGAATCTTGAGGGGCGGATCGTTGGGTGCTAGGGCTTGAGCGACAAACTGGGGACCTAATGCCGAACCACCAATGCCAATGGAGAGAATATCGGTGAATCTGCCGCCTTTGGGGGGATGAACTTCCCCGCTATGAACCTTGCGCTGGAAATCAATTACGCTATTGTTAGTATCAATAATGTCCTGTCTTAACTCTTCGTTGGGAGCCAGATCGGGGTCGCGCAGCCAATAGTGACCTACCATGCGGCTTTCATCGGGATTGGCGATCGCCCCAGCTTCTAGAGCTTCTATATCTTTAAATGCTCGCTCGAATTTTGGCTTGAGCTGTTCTATTTGAGCGGCATCAAAACTAATGCGACTAATATCTAAATATAATCCTAAATCTTGATTGAAGAAAAGCCAGTCTTGATAGCGTTGCCAAAGTGCCAGATTGTCCATGTATTTTTCCTGTCAGCGCGAACTCTAACTGTAAGTTTAGTCGAAGCATCTCCTCTTTCAGACTTTTTTAGATTTTCTCTATGTCGTGAGGAAGCAGGAGGATAATTCTTGACTCTGTTTACTTCTGCGCCATCTTATACATTTTTTCTCTAGCCGCCATATTGGTTAAAGATTTCATCAGCAAAATAAACCAGAAGCTGGCAAAACAAAATAAAGCGATCGCCACACCTTCTAAACCACCTACTAGCAGTACCGAACCTGACAGCAGGGTAAAACCAGAGAGGCAGGTATAGATTAGGCTTTTGATTCCCAGTTGAATTTGCCTGAGCGATCGCTCGCTTTCGATGGACTTAACCTTAACCTGTAGTTCTCCCAAATCTAACCGAGATTCCAAACGCATAATTGAGGTTTGGGTGCGGTTGGGCTGCCGTAGTTTGTACTGGATAAAGTCTTTGGTTTGCCGCGCGAGAATACCCAGCATGTTTCCCTGCTGCTGTTGGAAGGCAATCTGCTTAAGGAAGGGCTGTGCCGCAGCGAGAAGATTATATTGCGGGTCGAGAGCCCGGGCAATGCCGTCTAAGGTCGTCAGGGACTTAACGACAAAGGTCATCTGGGGAGGTAAACGAAATGGCTGTTGCTCGAAAATACTGTATACTTCCTCGGTAATTTGCTCGAAAGCACGCACGTCAACGGGCTTATCGCGAAATTCTTCAATCATGAAGCCAATCATTCTCTTGACCGGTGTCATATCGGCCACTGGTTCGATTAAACCCATGTAGATCAATGTTTCGACCACTTCATCCGTATCTTTTTTTAAGACGGCAAAGAAGGTTTTAATCATCTGGTCTTTATCGATGGTTTTCACCTCCGCCATCGTGCCAAAGTCATAAAAGATTATTTCTCCTCTGTCGCTAACTGCCATATTGCCGGGATGGGGGTCGGACTGAAAAAATCCGTCTTCTAACAATTGCTTAAGATAGCAGGTAATACCCAGCTGAATTACTTCTTGGGTATCAATTTGACTTGCCTCTAGGGCGGGTCGATTATCGATCTTGATTCCGGGTAAATATTCGAGGGTGAGAATTTTAGCGGTGGTATGCTGCCAGTAAACTTGGGGTACGGCTACCCGCTGGTAGCTTTGAAAATTTTGCCGAAAGCGATCGGCATTTTTGCCTTCGTGAATGTAGTCGATTTCCAGATAAAGCAGCTCGAAAAATTCGCGATAAATCGCCTCTAAATTAAACTTTCTAATGCCTTTAAGCAGACGATTGAGCCAACGCACCAGACGATGCAAAATTTCGAAATCGAGGTTAAATAAACGGGATAACCCCGGACGCTGTACCTTGACGACCACATCCTCCCCAGTATGGAGTCTGGCTTTATGTACCTGTCCCAAACTAGCTGCAGCAATCGGCGTAGGATTAAATTCAGCAAACAGCACATTAATTGGTTTTCCTAATTCCTTTTCGACTACAGCGATCGCCAAATCCGAAGCAAAAGGCGGGACCCGATCCTGAAGCTGACCGAATTCTTCGATATATTCGATGGGAATTAAATCGGCGCGGGTCGATAGAGACTGACCGATTTTAATAAAGGTAGGCCCCAATTCTAAAATATTTTTGACTAGCCAACGAGCCAGACGATATCGGCTTTGGGGTGAATTATTCCCGGTAATTTTGTTCCACCAGAGGGAAAAAACTAGCTTAATCGCAATCCCAAATATTTTAAACTGGCGCAGAAATGGCGAATAACGATCTCCTTCAGCGGGCGATCGCCTTAGTTTGCGAGCAGAAGACTGTTTTTGTAAGTGCCATTTCATAGAAATATTGAGGAACCGCCCAGTTTAGCAATAAGGTTAACGACATCAAAATTGGCTGGAACTATTAGTTAATGCTCGATAACATTACGCATATTATTAAGATTAACTAATAGCTGGTTGAATTTGCGGTAATTTAAGCAAGAAAGTTGTTGTAAAGACGGACATTTCTTCTGTCGGTTCACTCGTTACTTCAATTGTGCCGTTGAGATGTTCCACCAGGTACTGTACCAGAGTCAAACCCAAACCCGTTCCCGGCACGGCTCGATCCGTGACTCCCTGACCGCGACGAAATTTATCAAAAATATGTGGCAATTCTGCTGCTGTAATTCCTGCGCCAAGGTTGGTAACGGCAATAACCACCTGTTCTTGTCTGTCGATTAGCTGGCTTGTTGCCGATAGTTTTATCGTTGTATGGGGGTCGCAATATTTACTGGCATTAGAAAGCAACTCTTGGAGAATTTGCTTGAGGCTTTCCGCATCCGTGTGAATTTTTAGATCTTGAGGATCGACATTACAGAGTAAGTTCAGATCTCGTTCTGACTGCCATTTTAACTGCCAGGCTTGGCTTAAATCGGCAATAGTTGCGGCTAAATCTAATTCTTGTGGGCTATAGTCTAGTTCTCCCGACTCCACCTGTTGTAGAGTCAGCAAATCCTTAATTAGACTGTACTCGCGATTCCATTCTTGTTCGAGAATATCTAGATATTTTTCTCGCATCGCCGGCGGTAATTCTGACTGGCGCAGCATTTTAATCGCCAACTTCATGCTCGTGAGGGGCGTTTTTAGCTCGTGACTCATGCTGTTCATGAAGTCATCCTTGAGCTGATGTAGCTTTTGTAGCTGTTCGATATGCTGACGCATTTTTGCCGATAACTTGCCCTGCATGTCCATACTTGACTTGAGCTGGGCCGTTCTTTCCTCAACGATAAACTGTACCCGGTTTAAAGTCTGGTCGTGGGTAATAGCCGTACTGATCTGAACTCCCGTCCAGCTAACTAGCTCTAGCTCTGACTGCGACCAATGATGGGTCATATCCGTCTGTAAGACCAATAAGCCTAAAACCATTGCCAGGTCAGTTTCGCTAGTTTTCTTGCCCATCAACGGCATCATTAATAATCCCTCCCCCTTCGTTGCCACCGAATCGACAGCTACATCGGGAAATGCCGCCCGAGCATTAAAATACAGACTGTCTGGAGCCTGTTGCCAAGCCTGTTGACACAAAGCGGAACTTTCGAGGGGGAAGGAAAAAACGTTAGAGTCGGCAGCGGGAGACTGAGAACTCCATTGACAGGTAATTTTGGCCGTGCCGCGTACGGAATCTTGTTTTCTGTCCCTAGCCTTAAGGGGATTTTGATATTTAAACAGCAGAATCAGGCCACGATCTAAGCCTAAAGCATGACCAATTTCTGCCAGGCAATTTTCTAGCAGTAGCTTGGGATGATAACTCTGGCTAATCTGCTGACTAAGATTCCGCAAGAGATTTTGATAGCGAGTTCTGGTTCGTGATTCTTGCTGTAACTGGGCTTGAGCAATGGCGATCGCCAGGGAATTGGCGCTATGAGCCAGCCGTGTTCTTTCTTCCTGAGTCCAGTCATTTACTTGAGATTTAAGCAGTAAAACTAAACCATTGGTCTGTTGTTGAAACTGAGTGCAGATTCCTAACCAGGTTTGGTGGGGAAAAATATCGGCAATAATCGAGTCAATACTGTTAAATAATGTAGTCCTGGCAGTAATGATTCCAGGCCGACCGATTTCCGAATCAAGAGTAATCTGTGTTAGCTCCTTAATTTCTGATTCGCTTAATCTGGCTTCAGATTGCCAAACTCTAGTCTCGTCTTTGCCTAAAGCATCCCCTTCGAGGGTAATAATAATACACAGCTCGGCATTAAATAGAGCGCCTAACTCCGTGGCCAAACTGCCCAAAATCTTCGTACTATCTCGATTATTAAGGGCAACCTGCAAAATAGTATTGGCAACCAGAGCGCCATCTTCCGGGTCTTGACTGCCGAGAGGCAATTGTGGCTTGGTCTTGGAGTGAGAAATAGAATGGGGCATCAATTTATCGTGAACCTTGCTGGGTTGATTCATCGTTGTTTAAATAAGCCAATCCCTAATGGTAGAGAGAAGATAAATTATTAACTAGCTCACAATCTCCTCTCACTGCATTATCATTCCCATTTTTAAACGACAAATCCATACCAGGATAACTATTTTCATTGCATTATGGAGTGGTCAAGCCTG
This sequence comes from Cyanobacteria bacterium J06623_7, assembly GCA_038524555.1. Lineage (GTDB taxonomy): Bacteria > Cyanobacteriota > Cyanobacteriia > Cyanobacteriales > Xenococcaceae > Waterburya. The sequence goes on from JBCBIN010000008.1 coordinate 12,327, forward strand.
ATTTTGTCAAGGGTTATGGAAAAATTTAATCATTGAAAGTGTTGAAATCCCTGGTTCCTAGTTAAATCCCATGTTATTGCCGGATCGTCCCCGTCAACCGCCATAATGTCCGGGTCGGTGGTAATTTTACCGATGATAGCGGCATCGCCCTTTAGTTCCGAGATCAAGGCGATCGCCTGGGGATTGGGCAGACACAGTACGAGCTCAAAGTCCTCTCCTCCATATAGTAGCCAAGATTTAGCTGTCGCTTCTCCCACCCACTCCCTCAAACCGGGCAAAATTTCTAGGTTGACCAAATCAATTCTCGCGCCGACTCCACTCTGTTGACAGATCTGTTTCACGGCATCCGCTAGACCATCGCTACTGTCCATCCCCGCAACCGGGGTTTCTGGAGCTACCCGAGCTAAATAGGGCAAAACATCTAGTCTCGGTACTGGTCTTTGATGAGCCTTAATTAAGCGATCACGTACCCCTGGAGTCAAACTAATTCCCGTATCTGGTTTGAGCAATAATTCTAGCCCTCCTCGAGACAAACCATGTAACCCGGTAACCACGATCGCATCCCCGGAACGAGCAGCATCACGGCGAATAGCTTGATGGGGTAACACTACCCCCAAGGCCGTAATTGCCAAACTAGCCACCGGCGAACGGCAAATATCACCCCCCACCAAATGAGTTTGATAGGTCGATAGACAGGCGCTCATACCTCGATATACTGTTTCAACCCAAGATACCGTCTGAGTTCCCGGCAAAGATAACCCCACGGTCAGACCCAGAGGACTCGCCCCCATAGCCGCCAAGTCAGAGAGATTTGCCGCCACAGCACGCCAGCCAATATCAAACGGACTAGTAGTGCGATCGCTAAAATGGACTCCATCGACCAAAACATCAGTGGTAACTACCAAAGACTTATCAGGGGCTATCTCTAAAATTGCGCCGTCATCTCCCACTATGTCTGGAGGACAAAAACACTGTATCCTCTCAAGCAAAGCATGCTCGCCTAAGTCTCTAACTAAAAGTGCATCACTCATATTGTTAGCCGTTTTGCGGTTGGCGATCGATTACTAGATTGAGTCAGGGCTAACCCAATCTAGAGAGTCATCTCCTGTTAACTGTTAACTGTTAACTGTTGACTGATTATTCAGGTTGTTTGAGGTTGTCGATACCATCAACGACCTTGGCGGAGATAATCTTGTCTCCTGCGGTCAATTCTTCTAAGACTTCTTTACCTTCGGTTAAATAACCAAAAACAGAATAGCGTCCATCCATCAAGTTATAGCCAGGAGGAGTAATTTCCGTATCAAACTTAAAGAAGAAAAATTGAGAAGAACCACCATTGGGATCGTTGGCAGGACGAGCTAAAGCCATAGCTCCATAAGAATTAAAGGGAATTGCGGGCTCATCAAGGTAACGTCCGAGTTCTTCTAGGGTATCGCCATATACGGGCAAGTCGTCACCTTTGACTAAGACTTCAATGGGAATAGCACGATACTCATTGGTTTTGGGGTCGATAAAACCATCTGCTTCTCCTGGGGGATCTCCCGCCTGCAAAATATAGAAGTCTTCGGCGCGATTGAAGTCTAAGCCATCATAAAAACCGCGTTCGACCAAATCAATAAAATTACCGCCGTTAACGGGAGCGCTATAGCCATCGACTACTACTTCTAAATTTCCTTTGTTAGTCTCTATCTCCACTGTGGCTCGACCCAAAAGTTGTGGCAGATAAGAATATTCCGCCGGAACTTCAAAGGGATAGCCGACAACCATCAATTCTTCGAGTTCGGTAACCAAATCTAGTAACTCTTTACGCTTGATATAGGTTGCCTCTCGATCTTTTGTTTCCACAATCTCTTTGAGTTGGGCTACACCTTGAGTTAATTCCTCAATAACTCCATCCGCTTGAGTTTGACGTTCCTCCGGTACACTGTCCAAAAGCTTGCCCCGACGAGCCGAGAGAACAAAGCTCGCATCGGTGATGTTGCGACCGATATTTTTCCAGCGTTTAGCTCTGAGCTTGCTCGAAATACCTTCCAAACTTTTTTGCAGCTTGCGTACGGAGTCATTCTCGATGGGCAAGGCATAACGCAGAATAGCTTGAGGATCGGTCACGGCATCTCCCTGGGCGAGAATCGCTGCGGCGGGGGACTGCCACCCGAACAGAGTTGAAACGACGATTAACAGGGATAAAACAGTTGCTGCAAGCCGATTTAAGGGGGTCAGCCGGTCGGTAAAAAAATTACTCTTTTTATTATTTTTTTTGATGTTCATAAATTAAATTTTGCATATTTTACTAAATTCGCGGCGATCGCCAGAAAATATTAAGAAAAGTCAAAACTACTAAGGTGTATGATCTTAGTATTTGCTCTCCCTTGTCAACATTTCTTTACTTCTGAGGTCACTCAAGCACTTTTAATTAGGGAACGTCAGCAATTAGGTCAATCGGCAAGATAGTTTATGCCAATCGTGGTTCCTCCTAGAGCATCTTCTCAACGCGATGCTTTACCCTTCCTGCTTTTAGCAACCCACCATCAGGTACAATTAAATGTCGATCTTTAAGCATATATTTTTAGCTTCATGATTTCTAGTAATGACTTTCGGACGGGAGTTACTGTTGAGTTAGATGGTTCTGTCTGGCGAGTAGTAGAATTTCTGCACGTTAAACCAGGAAAAGGTTCGGCTTTTGTCCGCACCAAGCTGAAAAACGTCCAGACGGGAAGTACGGTAGAAAGAACTTTCCGCGCCGGCGAAACTGTGCCGCAGGCAAACTTGGAAAAGCGTACGATGCAGCATACCTATAAAGATGGAGAGGAACTTGTCTTTATGGATATGGAAACCTACGAAGAGAACCGGATGAACATTGAAAGTCTTGGCGATCGCACTAATTTTCTGAAAGAGGAGATGGAGGTCAACGTGATTTTTTGGGATGAAAAAGTATTAGAGGTCGAGCTACCGACTTCCGTAATCTTAGAAATTACCGATACCGACCCCGGAGTTAAGGGAGATACCGCTACGGGGGGGACTAAACCGGCAATTGTCGAAACCGGTGCCCAGGTAATGGTGCCTCTATTTATTTCTATCGGCGAAAAGATTAAAATCGACACCCGGGACGGTTCTTACTTGGGTCGAGAAAACTGATTTTTGACTTTATTTTGCGCTTTAATCGCCGCTCTGATGTCTTGGCATTGGCAGCGATCGATAATTCATCAGATCTCATAGATATGTCGCTACTTCACAGCTATCTTTGAGAGACAAAAAAATTACTATTATCATAACGGCTGGATAGTTTGTGTCTATAAATTTTCAAGAACTTCGCGATCTGTTAGGGGCGATCTCTCAAACCGACATTACTGAGTTAGTTCTCAAGAACGATGATTTTGAATTGACGGTGCGTAAAGACAAAGGTTTGGTGGCAGTTGCGCCGACGGTAGTATCACCCCAAATCATCGAAACAACAACATCTGCTCCTCCTGCGGCTCAACCGGTAGGAGTTACCCCTCCAACTCCAGAGGCTCCTCCTGTGGCTCAACCGGTAGATGATAAAAAATGGGTTGATGTAACTTCGCCTATGGTAGGAACTTTTTATGCAGCTCCTGCACCGGATGAAGACCCCTTTGTTGGCGTTGGCGATCGCATTACGAAAGGTGATACTGTCTGCATCATTGAGGCCATGAAGCTCATGAACGAAATTGAAGGAGAGGTTTCGGGGCAAATTATGGAAATATCCGTCGAGAATGGCGAACCGGTGGAGTTTGGACAGGTGTTAATGCGGGTTAATCCTGGTTAATTAGTCTCTAGAAGTGACTGGCTCGGTCGGTAAGTTAGCATCAAGCTCGACTTTCCCAATTGCCGATTGATTTTGCTCAGGTTAGACTGCTAATTTTAGCTTCTAGTTAACTTTGATTTTTAATCAATTTCTCCTTGAGGTCTAATCATGGCAGCGTCAGCAACGATTTTCGGCTCAATATTCCCGATAAAGTAAGATATAGCTAGGTATATGGAAGTTCTGACAATTATCCTGGCAGGTATAATTTCCCTGGGTTCTAGTGGCGGTATTATCCTCGATAAAATTGCTCGCTCTGAGATTGGCGACCGGGTTACTAGTATCGAACGGCAGGCGGTCAGAATTGACAATCAGCCTAACTATGATGTGGCACGGGGCAAGCTAGCACGAGTTAGAATTGCCAATCGAGGTGTTTATCTAGAACCGGGAGTGAGAGTGGCAGTTCTCGATCTAGAAACCGATCCTTTAGCGGTTCGACTAGATCGGCTAAGCTTTAGCAGTATCGAGGGTCTGCGCCAAGCCCTCAAGTCTCCGGCTCAGGTCGCAGCAAGAATTGTTCTAGCCGAAGCAGATCTCAACCAGGCTCTTCAAGCACCAGAAGTTCGACAGCAGCTAGAGGATAATCTCAACCGTCTGATCGCCAGCCGTGCGGGAGCGAACAACATCAGCTATGGTTTGCAAGATATGCAGCTAGAGCTACGCCCACAAAATCGTCTAGGGGTGAGTTTTAAACTAGAGCGGCTCAGGTCGACAGGAGCATCGGCAGCAAACCGGGGAACATCTCCTACCAACGATCGCTCTAGAGAACTAGAGATTGGGCTAGAGCTAACTCTGAAAATAGTTGATGGTCAAAGAATTAGTCTGGTCGATCCACAAGGGGTCGTTAACGGTCGTCCTATGTCTACCAGGCTGCTTAATGGTTTCGCTACGGGATTTAGCGATCGCCTTAACCTCAATCTGTTGGCAGCAGACGGAATTTTAGCTCGTATCTTACAATTAGAGATTAATGAAGATAACTTACAGCTAGTTGGTTTTGTGAAAGTAGAACCCAAACAGCCTTAATCTTCAGAATAAATCCAGACATTTCTTCGGATCGGGAGCATCATTTATGCAAGATCGTAACAACAATCGTCTTTCACTAACTGCGATCGCGGCTATTGTGGGCGTGATTTTAGCCGCAGGTGGAGGAGTTGCTTGGTGGGCAAAATCTAATTCAGACCGAACGCCAGAAGTGGTTAAACCCATACCTCAGCCCATTCCGGGAAAAGAGGCGTCCCCACCTATCCCCGCACCCATTACCCAAGACAAAGTCGTTCAAATTTGCTGGCTCAATCCGACAGGGGAAAGCATTAAGCTAATTTCTAAGACGATGACGTTTGAGAAATCAATCGAGTCAAAACAGATATTAAAAACAGCTTTAGAAACTTTATTAACAGAGTATCCCTTAGATGGCGACTATACTACCGCCATTCCCGACGGAACTAAGTTGTTGAGCTTGGCCACAGATGAACGGGGTGTGCATGTTAATCTATCTCGGGAATTTATTTCTGGTGGTGGGAGTGCTTCTATGAGCAGCAGACTGGCACAAATTATTTATACTTCCACTAGTTCGGGTGAAAGCGATCGCGTCTGGATTAGCGTCGAGGGTGAACCTTTAGAAAGTTTGGGAGAAGAAGGATTGATTGTCAGTCAGCCGATGACTCAAAAGAAATTTGAGGATAATTTTACCCTTTAGGTACCGGCTTTAGATACCTGACTTTTTGCCCACTAATTTTTATTTTAGCCAGCTATATTTATTCTTTGGCTCAAACTATCTCGATTATTTTATTTTCATTTATATCTTGGCGATCTCGATAATTAACTTATCTCCGTCTATTGGCGATCAGTTTGCCTAACTAGGTGATCAAAGTACCAATTTAACAGCGGGAATAACAAACTATGCCAGCGGTTAAGCAGGGTTAATTCTGTCCCTGGGGCAATGGCGAACTTACCTCTTTCTACTCCACGCATAATTTCGTGGGCAACAGCTGCGGCGCTCCAGGTTTTAGCGGTAGCGGTAATTTTCTTGGTTTCTGGAGGCTTAATTTTATTCTCGGCCGCTAGCTGGGGAGTATCGGTATCGGGAGGATAAACAACGGTAACGCCAATGCCCTCTGGCTTCAGTTCCCCTCGCAGGGATTCGGCTAGTCCGCGTAGAGCAAACTTGGTCGGACAATAGGCACTATAGCCATAAATACCCACCAGTCCGGCACCGGAAGAAATCAACACAATTCTACCCCGTCGATTGGCTTTCATTGCGGGTAAAACGGCTCTGACACAGTATAGGGAGCCAAAATAGTTGACTGCCATCGTCTGTTCAAAAATCTCCAGAGGAATCTCTGTAAAGTATCCGGGATGAACCATTCCTGCCGAAGTAATTAATAGCTCGGGGGTGCCCAAAGAAGCGATCGATCGAGAGATCGTTTTGGCTACTGCGGTTTTTTGAGTTACATCCACCGTGGCTATTTCAATTTTGAGGTGGGGATTGAGAGCAACTTTGGCTATTTCCCGTTGTGCCTGTTCTAGCTTGGCTTGATCGCGAGCAATTAAAGTAAGATCGAAGCCCTGCTGCGCTAATAGTTTGCCCACTGCTTTACCAATACCGCTTGAGCCGCCAGTAATAATTGCGTGTCGCGCAAGAGATTCAACTGTCATAGATTGGTTTAACTCAAAAAGATTAATTTTCGCTAGGTTCGGCAACTTACGGCAAAACCCCTTATATTCCCTAAGGCGAGCCACAATGGCCCTCAAATTTATCTCGCTGAATATGCCCCGTAGCCGATACTTCAGTAGTATCACCAAAAGTCAAAACTTGTAAACCAAGATTAGTATGTAATAGCAGTATTATTCTTGATTAGATTTGGATCGTGCCCGCCATCCTCAATCGTCGATTTCGCAGAAAACTTAGAAGATGGACTGGAAAATCTATTTTGACCATCCTGATTCTTTCCCTATGCTGCTATATATATGGAACTAAAATCGAGCCTAACTGGGTGCAGATTGTACCAGTTCAGTTAACTATTCCTCACCTAGCTCGGACATTCGATGGCTTTAAAGTAGTTCAAATTAGCGACCTCCACACCAGCAGATTTATGCCCGAGGAGCGATTAACCCGAATCTTTCGGCTAGTCAACCAACAGCATGCCGATGCGATCGCTATTACCGGAGACATTATCACCATGAATCAATCTGTCGATGGTGCCAAACTTCAGCAGCAGTTGAGCCAACTTCATTCTCGCTCGGCAACCCTAGCAGTTTTGGGCAATCACGACCATTCAAGCCAAATCAACACACTCAAACAGGCTTTAGCACAGAGCCAGATCCAAAATTTAGACAATCAGGTTTTCGTCATCGAGCGTGGGGGACAGAAGCTAGCTTTTGCCGGATTAGACGATCCCTACTGGGGTCAACCAAATCTAGAGCAGATTCTCTCCCGGTTACCCGAAGGAACTCCCGCCATATTTCTAGTTCACGAGCCGGACTACATCGAACAAAGTGCTCAAACTCATAAGTTTGCCCTCCAGCTATCGGGTCATTCCCATGGGGGACAGGTAAAAATACCTTTTCTCGATCCTCTAATTTTGCCCCGTGGAGGTAGAAAATACTTTGCCGGGCTAAATCAAGTAGAAGATACCGTCACCTATACTAACCGAGGCTTGGGTATGACTAATTTACCCCTGCGTTTTGGCAGTCGCCCCGAAATTACTGTTTTTACCCTTCATAGTCCCGCATAATTCGGTCATGATAATGCTATTTGTTGTTGACTGCTAGGTGGCGATCGCAATTTTAATGACCTGGAATAAATCTTCCAAACCACATTGCCGAGCGGGAAGTAAACAGGGATAAACGTTTAAACCAGAAATTTGATTGGCCGCCGCTGTCGTTTTAGCATCGAGAGTGATTAGGGGTAGTCTTGCTAGATGTCCGTATTTTTGTAGCGATCGCAGATAACAATCTGGTCGAGCGATCTGATAACCATTCAAGACCACGGCATTGAGTTGCCAAATTCGCGCGAGATTATGAGCCTGTTCTAAGCTATCGGCTTCGAGGATACGGTGCTGGTGATGGGCTTGCTCCTCGTATTTATTAGACCAGCGTTTGAGATCGAAATGGGAGTTATCGCTTCGTTCTGCTAGAGGATCGAGCTCCTCTAGTTCCGGATAGAGACAGAGTATGGTTAAAGTGTTATTAGTAGTAATATCCCCCGGTTGAGGATTAGTCGCCACAGCTAAGAGAGAAGTTGGGGATTGAGCTTTATTTTTAGCCAGCAACAGGACAAACCGACAGCTATGGGCGTTAGATGTATAGCTAACTCGACCGGGAAGTGCTTGAGATAGACATTCTGCCACGATCCAGTTTAAGCCTAAGTTCACCTCCGGCATCGCTTTGGGCTGAGAGATGGTGATTGCCGTTACTCCCCCCCGGCTTTTAATCTGTATTTTTGGTGGTTTGAGAGCCGTTCCTATTGCGAGGCTTGACTGTAATAAATGAGATAAGACGGCAGACAACAGTGGTTTATTCGCCACGGCAATTTCGCTCCCTAATTCGATCTTTAGCCTTTCTCGATCTATCTTTCGGGCCCAATTTCTCTGTTCTGGAGTTATATCTTTTGTCCCCCCCAACTTATCGATTGCTTCCTGATATAGCTGGCGACAGAGTAATTCTAAATTAATTAGTTCTGTTCCCCGTGATTTTTCTCCAATTAAAACATTGAGCTGTAGCAAGCTATCTACTACTCCCATCATTTTCTTGCTGCTACGATAAATTAGCTCGACATAACGCTGCTGCCGTTGATTTAAGCTACCTATTGCCTGCCCCTCCAGCAGACGGGATAGACCCAAAATTCCCGTCAAAGGCGACTTTAGTTCGTGACTCACGGTGGTCAGGACTGACTCATTCGCCATGTTTGGTAGGGCCGATAAACTTTCTGGTTTGACCGGCAGCTCAATTTGTTCTATTGAGTCAACTGTTAAAGGATTTATCTTCTCTAGTGGAGGTGTCGATTTCCCAACTAGGTATTCAATAACCTTGCCTCGGTCTAATTTGCCCTGTAATGTACCCTGGCGATCGATAATCAAGCAGACTTTTGCTTGCCGTAGCCAATCATCGCCGGAGAAACCGCTCAAAAATTTATCGATCTCCATTTCGCCCCGACAGACAATCGTTGGCTCAATTAAAGCCTTTAACTCTAGCTGGAATTGCGGGGTTAGTGGCTGCCTCTGACCGAGACTATAGTGAGGATTGGTTGCCGTTGCTTCTTCGAGCCAAAAGTTTTTTGCCATCAGGGACAGTAGATTTTCTGCCGAGATCGTTCCCCATGCCATTTTTACTTGAGATACGGCCAACATTTTGCAGTTTAGATGTTGAAAAAGACTCAGCATACTGTCCAAATCTGCATCTATCGGGCAAATAGGAATGGGAACGGCAAATTCTTGCAGCAATGGAGAACGGTAAGACATAAATAGTCGGTCGTAACAGCTAAGTTTTGAATTCACTCAAAGGATCGGAGATAAATCTTTGGGTTTGGATAACAGCATGTTAACCTGGCAACTATTCAGCGAGCGAGACGGCTATAACTATGGCTTCAACCTTAGCTACCCTACATAAATTTCACTCTCCTCCAGCTATTGTCAGATTGTTGCTAGTTATGTCACCAAGCAAATTAAACCAACTTAATTCAGCCAACAGCAAGTAAATAAAAATTAAATATAAGGTCTAACTCAAGCTGCCTTTAAACCAAGAAATCTAACAAATCTTTTGTCGTCACACGACCATCAAACCCAACCTTTACTCCTAAAACACCGTCTGGTAGATCGCTTTTTTAATCTAGCTTTAGGAACCACAGCGCCACTTTTTAAACATATAATGTAGCTGCATTACTTAACTTCAACTATACCTCGTTTAAGGGAACACTTATGCAAGATCCACACAATATTCAACAAACATTAAACATTTAGGGCGTGTCATCAATTAAAAAAAAGTACTTTCCGCGGCGATTTCACGACCTACTACGTCGCAAAATAACCTCCGTAGC
>JBCBIN010000009.1:0-21026 GCA_038524555.1 Cyanobacteria bacterium J06623_7
CTCAAGAATCTCAAGTCTGGACTGGTTTTAAATCCCTATCCGATCCTCTGCGGCTACAAATCATCGAATTATTGCGATCGCAAGAACTGTGCGTCTGCGAACTCTGCGAACGGCTAGAAGTAAATCAATCTAAGCTATCTTTTCATTTAAAAAACCTCAAAGAAGCGAATTTAATCCACTCACGACAACAGGGACGCTGGATGTACTATCGTCTCAACCTGACTCAGTTTGTCACCCTAGAACAATACCTCGCGGAGTTCCGACGTCTGGGTCAAATTCCTGCGGCACGAGACTGTAAGTAAAATCGATTTCCTAATCTAATCTTCCAAGCATATATCAATATTTTTTGATGTATCAAGTTTATTTGATGTAAGATGAAATTATTCTTCTAGCAAGCTTTGTCCAATGCCGTCTAAAACCACCGTTAATAACCAAGCCGTGCAGGCTGGTGGGCAGCTAAATTTATTTGAAAAGTATCTCACCGTCTGGGTAGCTTTATGTATCGCCGGGGGAATTATCCTGGGTAAAATGTTGCCGGGGATAGCACAATCTTTAGATGCCATGAGCGTCTATAACGTTTCCATTCCCATTGCCATCTGCTTATTTTTCATGATGTACCCCATCATGGTTAAAATTGATTTCTCTCAGGCCAAAAAAGCAGCGCGATCGCCCAAGCCGGTTATCTTAACCCTCGTGATTAATTGGCTGATAAAACCTTTTACTATGGTGGTGTTTGCCCAGTTCTTTTTAGGGGGACTTTTCCAATCTCTGCTGTCTTCTACCGAGGTGATTCGCGGCTCAGAAGTTACCCTCGCCAACTCTTATATAGCCGGAACTATCCTCTTGGGAATTGCTCCCTGTACCGCCATGGTCTTAATGTGGGGCTATCTCTCCTACAGCAATCAGGGTCATACCCTCGTGATGGTGGCGGTTAACTCGTTGGCAATGCTGTTCCTTTATGCACCCTTGGGTAAATGGTTGCTTTCTGCTAATAATCTAACCGTACCCTGGGAAACAATCGTACTGTCAGTTTTAATCTATGTTGGTCTACCCCTGCTAGCGGGAGTCTTGAGTCGCTATTGGATTTTTCATAACTTGGGTAGACGCTGGTTTGAAGACAAGTTTCTACAGTATCTTTCTCCGGTGGCAATTATTGCCATGCTGCTAACCCTAGTACTTCTATTTGCTTTCAAAGGCGAGCTGATTTTTAACAATCCCTTACATATTCTGCTCATTGCCATTCCTCTGTTCTTGCAAACCACCTTTATCTTTTTCATTACCTACGTTGCGGGTTTAAAACTAGGTTTAGATTACGAAGATGCAGCCCCCGCTGCTCTTATTGGCGCGAGTAATCATTTTGAAGTAGCGATCGCCACGGCGGTAATTCTATTTGGCTTAAATTCAGGTGCGGCTTTGGCAACAGTAGTAGGGGTACTAATCGAGGTTCCCGTTATGTTGATGCTGGTAGAATTTTGCAAACGCACTGCCGGCTGGTTTCCCCGACAGCCAGAAAAGGCCACCCTACTCGATCCTCGCTGCTGTCGATAGATCGAGTATTCCTAACACCAACTACATGGCAAATCTCTGAAAAGTAAATTTTTAATGTCCAATTTCGACCATCCCCCCCGAATTTTATTTTTATACGGTTCTTTAAGAGAGCGGTCTTATAGCCGTCTGTTAGCGGAAGAGGCAGCCCGAATCATTACCGATATGGGTGCAGAAGTGAAGTTTTTTCATCCCCATGAATTACCTCTGCGGGGACAAGTAGAAGAAACTCACTCCAAAGTTCAGGAACTACGGGAATTAAGTCTTTGGTCGGAAGGGCAGGTCTGGTCTTCTCCCGAAATGCATGGCAACCTCACGGGTATTTTAAAAAATCAGATCGACTGGATACCGTTAAAAGTAGGTTCCGTTAGACCGACTCAAGGTAAAACTCTGGCAGTAATGCAGGTAAGTGGTGGTTCCCAGTCTTTTAACGCGGTCAATAGCTTGCGGATTCTCGGGCGCTGGATGCGGATGTTTACTATTCCCAATCAATCTTCCGTAGCCAAAGCCTATCAAGAGTTTCATGAAGACGGCACGATGAAAGACTCTGCCTATCGAGACCGGGTAGTAGACGTGATGGAAGAGCTATATAAATTTACGCTGCTGTTACGGGATAAGGTAGATTATCTTACGGATCGACACAGCGAACGCCAGGCAAAAGAAAAAGCCAGCAGTTGAAAACATCTCCGCACAGTTATTGTCGGGACAAATCCCTATTTCTTGCCGCGACTAGTTCGCGATACCCTAATTGAATTAAATAAAACTATGAAAAAAGTAATGTTTGTCTGCCGTCGTAATTCCTGTCGATCGCAAATGGCAGAAGGATTTGCCCGAACCCTAGGTAAAGATAAAATTGCCGTAACTTCTTCTGGGTTAGAAGCTAGTCGCGTCCATCCAACGGCGATCGAGGTGATGTCGGCAATCGATATCGATCTTACCCAGCAAACATCCGATGCTTTAAGTAACTTTAACGCCGCTGATTATGATGCCGTTATTTCTATGTGTGGCTGCGGTACCAGCTTGCCCAATGAGTGGGTAATGCAGGAAGTCTTTGAAGATTGGGAACTAGAAGACCCCGACGGTAAGCCGATCGAGACTTTTCATCGCGTGCGAGATGAAATAAAACAAAAAGTTACTGCTCTGATCGACCAGCTTGAATAATTCTTGCCCTAGTGTTTAGTCAACAAATTAATGATGGGTATATTTTTTGCAGTTCCAGGTTTTCCTTTAACCTTTGCCCCTTTCTCTTTACCCATCAATTTTTAATTGACAGAACACTAGTTTGCCTCGGCTTTTGTCAGTTTATAACCGTCAGCTATGTAATATTTGCTGTTGATTCTAGGGGCAGGGTGAAATGAAATGCACTCCCTTTATTTTTCCCTTCACTGTCGGCCCAAATCTGCCCATCCATCCCTTGAATTATTTGACGACAAATTACCAAACCTAAACCAGTCCCGCTAGTCGTACGACGGAGATAGCTTTCAGATTGAGTAAAGCGATCGAAAATAATTTCCTGTACTTCCGGTTCGATACCCCGCCCCGTATCGGTAATAATCACTTCTAGCTGCGCCAAATCGTTAGCTGTTTCTGGTTCTAGGATGTGAGCCGTAACCGTAATCTCCCCTTCAGCGGGGGTAAACTTACAGGCGTTATCTAGCAGCTTGGTAAAAACTTCTACTAGCCCTTCTATATCCGCTAAGACTAGTGGTAGTGAAGATGGCAACTCTACCTTGATTTTGGGTATACGTTTGGCTCTTGAGGTTGTTTTGGTGCGATTTAGAGCCAGACCGAGAGCATATTCAATAGTCGTCGGTTCTATATCACGATACACTTTTCCCGCTTCGAGACGAGAGAGAGTCAAGAAATTCTGAATTAGCTGACTCAGTCGTTCGGTATCGTCTAAGGCAGTATCTAGCATGGAATTACGTAAATCTAAGGGCATATCTGGTTCTGAGGCGAGACATTCCAAACAGACGCGGATAGTTGATACAGGTGTCCGTAATTCATGTCCGACAACCGCAATTAGATTGCTTTGAATGCGTTCGACTGCCTCTAGCTGTATATTTAACTCCAGCAAATTATTGTAGGCACTGGCTTGAGTTAGGGCGGTTCCCGCGCTGGTGGCTACTGCCTCAATCAGCTTGATATCTTCCTGTCGCCATTGAAACTTACTGGCACTACAGTGTAGCTCTAGCATTCCCAACAGCGACCCCTGATAGCGAATCGACACCATCAGCCACGAACCAATGCCCGATCGCCCGATTTTATCTCTTAAGATCGGATTGCGATTGAGATAAGCATTACCAGCAACGTCATCAATAATTAGAGAAGTGCGTTGAGCTTGAGCGGAAATAAATAATGGGTTTTCGGCAACCGACCATGTTTCTCCGGCTAGAGGCATCATTGATGGGGGTACAGCCTCATACTGAATTTTTACTTCGGCATCTCCGATCTCAATCGGGTAGAGAATACAGCGGCACTGAGGAAACAACCGACCTAGTTCTTCTACTGTAGTGGTGAGAATAGCCCCCGAATTGAGGAAACGACGTTGAGCAGCGGCGATTTTATTGCTCAAGACTTCTTTGCGCTCGGCAATAGCGATCGCTTTGTAGGCTTTAATTAGCTTATACTGACCCGCCTGAAGATAAGTAACTAGATTTTGGGTAAAAATTCCCAGATCGATCGATTGAGTACTGAGCAGAGAGCGGTGTCTTTGCTTTCTCTTGGTGACAAATAACTTTCTGGCTTGGTTGGTTTTCTCTCGCAACTCAGGACGATAATTAGCAATTCGACCCAAGAGCCAATCTGAGGCGCTATAGGCAATATTGCGATCGAAACTCCAAATACCTTCATACCGCTCTCCCTGCTCGACGAAGGCAGCTTCGTTTAGTTCAGCTACACTTAGTTTTTCGCGAACTACCAAACAGGCTGAATACTGTTGACCGATAATAACTAAATATCTCTCCTCCGCTAGGGTATCGGCAGGATCGAGAGGCACTGTTGTATATCCTCTACTGTCTAAAGCAAAACTAGATTCAGTGTCGGGTACGCCCAAAATATATACCTGACCGCCACTAGCGGCCATTCTCTGAAAGCGACGTTCGATTTGTCGGAAGTATCTTTCCTGCTGGAAGTTAGCAATTACCAGATATTCTCGGTCGTCAGCCAAGACTAAATCCTGCATCGAACGAGCCAACGCAGTGAGAGAAGATTTGAAATATATTTGGGAACGAAGCTCGGTATGCTCGGTTACTAAGTCCCAAAGTAAGGAGTTAGCTAGATTCATCTTGTTCGCCGTAATTTACAGGGAGCGTAGTTGGGGTTAGAAAGATAGTCACTGTCATCACCATGTACGAACGGGATAATTTGCTTGTTTTGGCATTATTGCCCGACTCAAATCTGTTCCTGAGAGAATTGCCTCGGCAATATTAGTCTCGGTTAAATCCGTAGCAATAAGATTAGCTCCAGTAAGCACCGCACGAGCGAGGTTAGCACCGCTTAAATTTGCTCTCGATAGATCGGCGTAGCCGAGATTAGCTCCCGATAAATCTGCGCCCCGCAAGTCTGCATCCATCAAAGAAACTAGGCGCATCTCTGCATCCATCAGTAGTGATTCGACCAAAATTGCTTGAGCCAAATTAGCGCGGATAAGTAAAGCTCCCCGACAATTTATTTTGGCTAAATTAGACTGCTGAAAATTAGTTCGCCAGAGAGTCGCTTTGGCCAGTTCTGCTTCAGATAAATTAGCTTGGGTGACAACCGAACAATTAAGATTAATTCCCGCCAAGTTAGCTTGGCACAACTTTATGCCCGTCAGGTTAACATCTGGCAGAGAGCTCTTAGCTAACTTAATTCGACTAAAATTTCGCTTTCCTGCCTCGTACTGTGCTAGAAGCTGGTACGCATTAATGGTTTCGACCTCAGTTTTACGTGGATGCAAATCAAACATTTAATACCCAGCTAATATACGAATGTAACTAAAGAACGGCTTGTGTTTTTGCTAACTTCTGAAAATAGAATAACAAACAGAATTAAGAAATATTAACTTATATTAAGAAATTTAATAATCTTTTAAGATAGCCGAAAAAATTGGTTTCGTATTGATTTGGCAGCGATTGAGTTGTATCGACTGTGCCAGAAACAAAGGCGGTTAACTTGGTTTACTCCCTGCCACAATTTGTGTTGTAATTGGCATAAATATAGAGTTAGCGTTGGTTAGGATGCTGGTATACATATTGCTTTTCAATGCGGGAACCGAAAATGAAGGAATTCACACCATTCAAATGGGCGATCGCAACACCATCTTGATGTTCCAGGCAGAAGATGATGCTCTGCGCTATTCAATATTATTAGAAGCTCAAGATTTTCCTGCACCAAAAGTAGAGGCGATAGACTCAGAGGAAGTCGAGCAGTTTTGCCGTCAGGCAGATTACGATTCTAAATTAGTCGAATCGGGTCAGCTAGAAATTCCCCCCGAAAAAAATGTCGAAGATTTAACCTGGGAAGAAGCTCCTCAAGACGAAAATAAGGCGAATGCAGAAGAAAGTTCTATGGCGAATGACGAGCTAGAGAGGATTCGCCGGCAGTTAGAAGGATTGCTTTAATCGGGTAACAGTTAATAGTTAACAGTCAAGAGTCAACGGTTAGTAAATGAGTAATATGCAGTCACGCGGGCATTTGTTAACCGAACAAATCAACCCAGAGAGCCAGAATTTAGATCGATTATCGAGTCTAGAAATTGTCGATCTATTTAATCGCGAAGATGAAAAAACCCTAGCGGCGATCGCTAGTGCCCGTATTCCTCTTGCCCAAACTATTGACCTGGTAGCAACAGCTTTTCAGCAGGGGGGACGGCTATTTTATGTCGGTGCGGGAACTAGTGGTAGGTTAGGTGTTCTCGATGCCGCCGAATGTCCACCAACTTTTTGTACCCCTCCCGAACTAGTACAGGGAATCCTGGCGGGGGGGGAAGCTGCTCTAGTTAAAAGTTCTGAAGCTCTAGAAGATCGTCCGGATGACGGTGCTAAAGCGATTGGCGATCGCCAGGTAGGAGAATTAGACGTGGTAATTGGTATCACCGCCGGAGGAACTACTCCTTTCGTACACGGTGCTCTAATAGAGGCCAAAGCCAGAGGGGCAAAGACGGTAGCCATGAGTTGCGTTAGTGCCGAACAAGTACCGATGCCCGCCGATCTAGATCTGCGGCTGTTAGTTGGAGCAGAAATTCTAGCCGGTTCGACTCGCCTCAAAGCAGGAACCGTAACGAAGATGGCATTAAATATCATTTCTACCGGGGCAATGGTGCGCTATGGCAAAGTTTATGGCAACCGCATGATTGATGTGGCTGTAACTAACAATAAGCTCCACGATCGCGCAGTACGTATTATTAGTAATTTAACCGAATTAAACTTCCCAGAAGCCGAAGCACTGCTGCTTAAAAGCCAGAAAAAAGTCAAGCTAGCACTCCTAATGCACTGGACTGGGTTAGATGTCCCTGCGGGAGAGGCGTTGCTGAATCGACAACAGAACTTACGCGACCTAATTGAAACTCAAAATCTAGATCGAGAATAGATAGCTAAATTTTTGTCCGGGCTGGTGCGATCGTAAAATAAGATAAATCATTAGTTAATTTCTACACCGTAAATTAATTACGCGGCTGTAGTTTAGCCCCATGGTTTAAATTTATTCAAACAATCGCACAACTAAATGTTAGACGGATCGGAATCTATCGCTACCTTTGTACTCTTTGCCGCTGTCACGGTGATCTTAGGATGGGGTTATAACAGAGCTAAAGCCTATGGCCGGTTGGGCATCCTCGCCTGGCTACAGTCCATTGTTCTCATGAGTCCCTGGTTACTGTTCTTTGGTCTGTTTGCTTTGGGCATATACCTCAACTTAGTCGGGATATTATTCTTACTGCTAGCCTCAATTGCCGTTTATATCTGGCTGGGCAAAAAGCTAAGAGAGGCCGGACAAGCCCAGATGCTGCAACAGAAAGCCGCCGAGAGAATCAAGCAAGAAGCGATCGCCGAAACGTCAGCAACAACCTCAGAATCCGAGCCATCGACAATAGCAGCGACAGAAACCTCAGAAACCTCGCCCATCCCAGACGAGGACCTAGCTAACTTAAAGGGAATTTTTGGTATCGATACCTTTTTTGCCGTCGAAACTATTCCCTATCAAGACGGTGCCATCTTTAAAGGCAATCTACGTGGAGAACCCGACGTTGCCTACGCCAAGATGAATCAAAAGCTGGAAGAATCATTTGCTGACAAGTACCGTATCTTTTTGGTAGAAAGCCCAGAAGGTAGACCAGTGGTGGTAATTTTACCCAAAACCAACGATCCACAAACGACTACCCTAGCCCAAAAGAATTTAGCTCTCGTCTTACTGGTGGGCACAATTATAACCAGTCTGGAAGCATCCAGCGTTCTTCAGGGTTTTGACCTGTTTGATAATCTCAATCGCTATGGAGAAGCTATTCCCCTTGCTTTAGGGCTCTGGTCAATTATCTTAATCCACGAAATCGGTCACAAAATTCTCGCCAATCGTTACAACATCCGTCTCAGCATTCCGTTTTTCCTACCCAATTGGCAAATAGGCTCCTTTGGCTCTATTACTCGCTTCGAATCATTGTTACCTCACCGGACGGCTCTGTTCGACATTGCTTTTGCTGGCCCTGCCTTAGGGGGAATTCTTTCACTCTTGATGTTGCTACTAGGTCTGGTTCTCTCTCATCCTGGAAGTGCCTTTCAACTGCCTACCGAGTTTTTCCGCGCCTCCATTTTGGTCGGCACCCTGGCCAAAGTCATTTTGGGTTCGGCTTTAGATGTGTCGGTAGTGGATATCAATCCCCTCGTCATTATTGGCTGGCTGGGTTTGGTAATTAATGCTCTCAATCTTTTGCCCGCCGGGAAGCTAGATGGTGGTCGCATCGTTCACGCTATCTATGGACGCAAAACCGCACGCCGCAGTACTCTGGCAACTTTAATTATTTTGGGCATCATATCCTTATTCAATCCTGCTAACCCAATTCCCCTATACTGGGCGGTCTTAATCTTATTTTTACAGCGAGATCTCGAACGTCCCGTACAAAATGAATTAACCGAACCAGATGATAGCCGAGCCGCTTGGGGTTTATTAGCTCTATTTTTAATGTTGGCGACTCTAATTCCCCTAAGTACTAGTCTTGCCGGTCGCATTGGCATCGGTTCATAACGAGAAATAGTATTTTAAGCATGTTGTTAGAGCCTGGTTAGAGCCATAGTTATCAAAGCTAAGTGAAGTATCATGATTGGAGAAATTCTTAACAAACGCTATCGTTTGCTCCGTATTCTGGGAACTGGTAGATGTGGTAAAACCTTCTTGGCAGAAGATACTCAGTCTGAAGGTCTAGTTTCCTGCGTTATCAAACAGTTTGAGCCAGAAGCCAAAGATACTCTCAGCTTACGTAAGGCAAAATATCTCTTTGCCAGAGAAGTCAAAACCCTAAAAATTTTAGGTCAGAGCGATCGCATTCCTAGGCTACTGGACTATTTTCGTCAGTCAGAAAAATTTTATTTGGTTCATGAATTTGTTAACGGCACAGACTTAGCTCAAGAACTGGGCCAACCCTGGACGGAAATAGAAGTATCAGAATTACTCAGAGAGATTCTGGAAATTGTCGAAGTCGCCCACCGGGAAAAAGTCGTCCATCAAGATATTAAGCCTTCCAATATTATTCGTCGTAAGTCAGATAATAAGCTGATGCTGATTGACTTTGGCTCGATCAAAAAAATTAATAATCAGATGGCTAATGCCGAAGGAAATACCATGATTTCCGTACCGATTGGTACTCCAGGCTATATGGCTCCCGAACAGAAAAGCCTCAAGCCTCGGTTGGCGAGCGATATCTATGCCGTCGGCACCATCTGTCTTTATGCCCTGACGGGAACAGAACCCAAAAATCTTCCTCTCGACCATTATAGCGAAACCATTCAATGGCGAGGACTGGTTCGGCTATCGCCACAGTTCACTAAAATAATCGATCGCCTAGTATCGCCAAACTTAGATCGACGCTATGCTGATGCGGGGGAAGCATTATTAACTGTCAGAAAACTTAGCTCGGGAGGTAAATTGCTAGACCTTAAGACTATCGGCGGGATTGGCATTTTTTTAGTCGCTCTTTTAGGTGGTGGCTTTTATTATTGGCGACTGGAAAGCTCTCTCAATCAAACCTCAGAAATGGAGATGTTTGAGACAGAACAGACTAACTTTCCCCTGGTATATCAAAATGCTCGACATGGCGTATCGATGAAGTATCCGGCTGCCTGGAAACTCTCGCTACCCGAGTCTGAATCTGCCACCGTAGCCCAGTTTTCTCCAGAGAAAGACGATTCTTTCTTAATTCCACCAAAGGTCAAAATAGAAGTTGCTTCGGCTCAAGCAAAATCTCTCGACGAATATACGACTAATCTGGTTTATCAGATCACCCAACAGCCCAAAGCGAAAATTATTGATTCTCGTCCGGCTAAATTTGCGGGCAGAGATGGTCATAAAATTAGCTATACTCTAGTCGATCCCAAAAACAGTTTAGAACAGAGATATTTACAGGTCTGGACTCTCAAAAATAATCTAGTCTATGGAGTCATCTATGAGGCAACCGTCAATGATTATGCAGACTTTCTCGACACAGTAGAGCTAGAAATGCTCAACACGGTGCAGATAGAATCTCCTAAAGCAACTGAAGAACCGTCATAAGCCAGCAATCAAAGGCACAAAGCAAGATTAACGCAATCGCTAAATCATCATTAGAAATCTCTAATTCTGCAACCGCCAGATTTTGACCGTTTTGTCACTACTAACGCTTACCACTGTGGAAGCATTTAAATTTAGATCGACGCTAGATATCATATCTTCATGACCTTCTAATAGCGCTAGGGGTTGGTAATCTTCCAGGCTCCACACCCTAATTGCTGAGTCGTCACTGCCGGCTACCAGCCTCTTGCCATCTTCACTAATGGCGACAGTATTGACCCAACCATTAGGATCGTCAAAGGTATGTTTGAGTTCCCAGCTACGCCAGTTCCAAACCTTAACCGTCTCATCATCGCTGCCGCTAACTACCGTCTCACCATTGGGCGAAATTGCTACGGCGTTGACGATATCATTGTGACCATCCAAAGTCCGCTCCAGTTTACCGCTGCTAATGTTCCAAACTCTCACAGTTTCATCGCTGCTGCCGCTAACTACTGTGTTTCCATCATCACTAACCGCAACGCTGTTAATCCAATCTTCATGTCCCGTTAAGGTTAATTCTGACTTCCCCGTATCGAGATTCCAAATCCTGATAGTTTCATCGTCACTAGCGCTGATTGCCGTTTTGCCGTCTGGGGTTAAGGCGACGCTGTTAACAACGTCATTATGTCCTGTAAGCGTCTGAATCGATTCTCCCGTTTGTAGGTTCCACACCTTCAGAGTAGTGTCGTCACTGGCACTAACCAACCTGCTACCATCGTCACTAATCGCAATACTGTTGACTAGGCTATCGTGCCCTACCAGAGTCTTTGAGAGTTGCCCGGTTTGGGCATCCCAGACTTTAATGGTATTGTCCCAACTGCCTGTAACTACCTGAGTTTGGTCGGCACTCAAGACAACACTATGGACAATATCTTCATGAGCATCTAGATCAGTTGCCAATAAATATTGACTGGGAAACTCATTACTAGGAATGTTGTAGGCTAAATCACTGCTCTCCGCTAACTCTTCTCGTTCTCGTTCTTGTTCTTGTTCTGCTGCTTCTTCTCGTAGTTCGGCTTCTTCTGCAGCTCTCTCTGCTCTCTCTGCTTTTTCGGCAGCTTCGGCGGCGGCTATACGTTCGGCTTCGGCGGCTTTTTGCCGGGCGACTTCGGCGGCGATCCGCTTTTCTTCAGCAATCCGTTCGGCTTCTTCGGCAGCCAATTCATTTTCGAGAGATAGCTGTTCGACTGCGGAGAGAAAAATATTGATCGGAATGCCACGACTGATATCTCTTCCCGTAGTTGGATCGATTTCCGACTCGCCGTTAATGGCTACCAGAGTACCGTTTTCATCCACTACCGCGCCACCGCTACTGCCGGGGAGAGTTTGATTAGAATATACCAGAGCGTATCCTTCGTCCTCTTCCGGATTGATCAGAATATCTTCTCTAATGCTTCGAACCTGACCCGAAACTAAATCCAGGTCATTTTGAATTGCCGGGAAACCAGCGACAAAGATAGTTTGCAGCGGCACAACTTCATCAGAATCCCCTATTTCGGCAACTTCATAATCTTCAGAGCTCTCAAAAGTCAGGATCATTAAATCCAACCCCGGCAATTCTTGCTTGCTTTCAACCGGATGCTTAGTTCCGTCAGGGGTCTGCACTCTATATACCCCATCTTCTCCGGCTACATGGTAGTTGGTTATCACAGAATAACCGCCGCTCTGACGTTCGATAATCACTCCCGAACCGTTATTGCCTGTGTCGGCCTGAATTACCTTAACCGTAATATCTCTGGCAATACGACTGATATCCCTCGCATCGAGAGCTAATGTTTTTATCGGCTGGACTATAGTGATAGCTGCGCCAATTCCCGCCGCCAACATGGTTTGCTGAAAGTTCATTCGGTCTTTTCTGTCAAATAAAAATTAAAAGTTGGCAAAAGCAAAAAGCCTTGCTTGGTTTTCGAGTCTATTTAGCTAAAACAGATAGAAGAGTAAAAAAATTAATACTAAAGGCAATTGCGTTAACGCTATGGGAACGATATCATTGTTTGCTTTAATATACTATAAGCCTCAATCTACTGTCTGAAGTATTAATAAATACTAAAAAACGACCATGGCATTACTGCTCATGAATCGCATCTTTATCGCTCTATTTAACTGTAGACAAAGTAATGGGGTTGACCGAATATATTGGGCAGGAGAGGGCCGCTATATGGCTAGGTTTTGATAAACCTCCTTAAGCTGTGTTTGATTCAAAGACGTAAGTATGAAACTAAACTAGCCCTTAAAGTATTCCTCTCCAATGTCTCTTCGTAAACTTAACTAGACTTCCCAATGAGGTAATTCGTAGCCGTAAATTTGATAGTAAAATAATAGTGAATAGTTTTAACTAAATTATAGTGTTTGCTTTGTTCGACACAATAGTCTTTCAATTAATACTTAAATGTTTGGCAGCTAACCATATCTGGTTAAGATTACGACCTTTCTCTTTGCTTGCCTCTTGAAATACAGCATAGCAGTGAAATTAAGTTCGCCCATTCGCTACTTTCATTTGGTAGTGAGCTATTGCGTAGATTTCTAGCGGGAGGTACTTGCTAGAATCTCCGTTGGTCAGAAGCTTGGTGTACTTCTTTGTACCTGAATTAAAGCTAACATTCCTGTAGCTAGGGTTACAAGATATGTTCACCAATGTTCACAGTGTTTAACAACCTGAAATATCATCTTTGTCTAACTAAACTTTTTACCTAAGTCCTCAATTTTTTTAGCGATCGCAATTAATTTATGACCTCTACTGTTGTATCCAAATCTACTGCTACCGATAGTAAACCCCTCTTGATTCTTCTAGATGGTCATTCTCTGGCGTTTCGTGCTTATTATGCTTTCAATAATTCTCGCCGAGAACCTCTAGTAAATTCTCAGGGTGTTCCTACCAGTATTTGTTTTGGCTTTATTAACTCTTTACTTCAGGTCTTAGAGACAGAATCTCCCCAGTCGATGGCGATCGCTTTTGATTTGAGCGAGCCTACTTTCCGCCACGAAGCTGACGATAACTATAAGAGCGATCGCGCGGAAACTCCTGCTGACTTTATTCCCGACATCCAAAACTTGCAAAAGCTGCTCCAGGGATTCAACATCAGCATTGCTACCAAAGCCGGATACGAAGCCGACGATGTTTTGGGTACTCTGGCGACTAAAGCTAGTCAAGTTGGTTATCGAGTCAAAATTGTTACGGGCGATCGCGATTTATTTCAGATGGTGGACGACGATAGAGAAATCAGCGTTCTGTATCTCCACAATCAGACCTTCCGCAAAACCGCCACTAACTATACTGAGTTCGACTGTGCGGGGGTAATTGAGAAAATGGGGGTGACTCCCGCACAAATTGTCGATTATAAAGCTCTCTGTGGCGATAAATCTGACTGTATTCCAGGGGTTAAGGGTATTGGCGATAAAACAGCGGTCAAGCTACTGACGGAGTATCAAACTCTGGATGAAGTCTACAACAACATAGCTAAGATTAAAGGTGCAACAAAGAAGAAGCTAGAGACGGGACGGGAAGATGCCCAACATTCACAGTTTTTAGCCCAAATCGAACTTAATGCCCCAGTTGAGGTTAATCTAGCCGATCTAGAACTAGTGGGCTTTGAGTCCGAGCAAGTACTGCCCCTGCTGGAAGAGTTAGAACTTAAAAAAGTCATTAGAAATCTCAATAAGCTTCAGGTCAAATTAGGTGGCGAAGCAGAAATAAAGGTAATCGACGTTGTACCCTCCGGCGGCAAAAAAAGTAGTGACCATAGTGGACAGCTATCTTTATTTGATAACCACGAGACGGAAGTAGCAGCAGCACCTCCCGTCGAACTATTCAAGCCTGAATTAAACACTCAGATTATTGATACGGAAGTTAAGCTAGAAGAGCTAGTTAAAACTTTAAAACAGCATACCGATCCAGAACGACCGGTAGCTTGGGACACGGAGACAACTTCCCTCGATACTCATGTAGCCGATTTAGTTGGTTTGGGCTGCTGCTGGGGCGATCACGATACGGAAATTGCCTATATTCCTACGGCTCATACAGAGGGGACGCAGCTTGATAAAAATCTAGTTTTAGACACTCTAAGACCAATTCTAGAAGACAGTAAATATCCCAAAGCCCTACAAAATGCTAAGTTCGATCGCTTGGTACTGCACTATCAGGGTATTACTCTAGCGGGAATGGTGTTCGATACTATGCTGGCAAGCTATCTACTAAATCCCGAACAAACCCATAATCTCGGGGCTCTATCTGAGCGCTATGGCTTAGAAATCGCAGCGAAAAGCTATAAAGATTTAGGTATCCCCAAGGGCAAAACTATCGCTGATTTAGATATTGCGGTGGTGGCAGACTATTGCGGACTGGATGCCTACGCTACCTACTATTTAGTTGACAAGCTCAAAGCCGAACTGCGCCGCTTCCCCGAATTAGCCAAATTATTGCTAGATGTAGAACAACCCCTCGAACCAGTACTGGCAAAGATGGAGAGTACGGGAATTAGGCTAGATACAGCCTATCTCCAGCAATTTTCGCAGCAGTTGAGTCAGGACTTAGAGAAGCTAGAACAAGACACCTATGCGGCGGCAGGAGAAGAGTTTAATTTAAGCTCTCCCAAACAGCTTAGCGTCATTTTATTTGAAAAACTAGGCTTAGACATCAAGAAATCGCGCAAAACTAAGACGGGTTATTCGACCAATCAGCAGGTATTAGAAAAGCTGCGGGGCGATCATCCCGTCATTGACAACATGCTGGAACACCGCACCCTCGCCAAATTAAAATCAACCTATGTCGATGCTTTACCTGCTTTGGTACGACAATCGACCGGCAGAGTACATACAGACTTTAATCAATCCGTCGTGGCTACGGGTAGACTTTCTTCTTCCAACCCCAACCTGCAAAACATCCCTATTCGCACAGAGTTTTCCCGCCAAATTCGTCAGGCTTTCATTCCCGAAAACGATTGGCTTCTAGTGGCGGCGGACTATTCCCAAATCGAGCTGAGAATCCTCGCTCATCTGAGTCAAGAACCCGTATTGCTGGATGCCTATCAAAACTATAAAGACGTTCATAGCGTGACGGCGCAACTGCTGTTTGATAAATCTGAAGTTACTACCGAAGAAAGACGCTTGGGAAAAATCATTAACTTTGGGGTAATTTACGGCATGGGTGCCCAGAGATTTTCCCGGGAATCTGGATTTAAATCCAGTGTCAGCAAGCAGTTTATCGAAAAGTATCGCAATAAATACGCTCGGGTATTTAGCTACCTCGAAAATGTCAAAAAACAGGCGATCGCCCAAGGCTATGTAGAGACAATTTTGGGTCGTCGTCGCTACGTTAATTTGATGAGCGAGAGTTTAAAGCCGTTACGGGGAAGTAAAATCGAGGCGATTGATTTGGACAATCTCAACTACAGCTATGTTGATGCTCAAGTCCTGAGGGCGGCAGCTAATTCTCCCATCCAAGGTTCCAGTGCCGATATTATCAAAATTGCCATGATTCGGCTACAGGAGATTTTACAGGACTACCAAGCCAATTTACTCTTGCAGGTACACGACGAGCTGGTATTAGAAGTTCCTCCCGAAGAATGGGATGAAATACAGCCGATTATCAAATCCACTATGGAAGATGCTGTTGAGTTGAGCATTCCTTTGATGGTCGATATCAACACCGGCAAAAACTGGATGGAAGCTAAATAATTTGTCCAACTATTCTCGGTTTAGTTATGTAATCAACAATCAGAGCCGTCAGGTAGAGATCATAAGACTATAGCCTTCGGTCTTTATCTTTCTTTACAGCTATTTTGTCTTGAAAACTAAAGTTGAGCGATCGCCAAAGAATTAATACTAGAAGCATATTTTTCTCCCTGGCAATTATCACCGTCAGTAAAAGTACCGAGAAGATTGAGATAGATTTTGCCCCTTAAACCCCTATTTTTCCAGGGAAACTATTTCAAAGATACACCCATCAGCATGACTACCGAGAACAAAAGTATTATCAAAATCAACCAGAAAAGAGGTGAGAAAAAACACTTAACTGAAATCTTAAATAAATCTAATTAAGTGGAAACACGGTTGATTTTAGCCCAAACAAAAAGCCTAATATAAGTCATAAGTCACAACTAAATATAATCTTGTTCATCAAGAATAGAGGCAAAACCAAGAATTTTATTCGATAAACAAGTTAAAAGATATATAAAATGCGACCAACTATTTGCTTTTTAGTTTAGCTTTGTTTTGTTTATCAACTAAGGCGGGGAGAATAAACTAACCGACAATTTCCCCAAGCAATCGGCAAAAATACGACCTAGCCAACTTTAAAGATTTGTTTTTACCCACAGGAGTTCGTAATGAAAATTGATAGCGTAATCGGTATTGATAGCTATACATTGCTGGTTTATTGTTCCGAAGATCGTCTATATCGCTTTAGCATTATTGATTCTTCTGGTATTGCTTTTAATTTTGACAGCATTTTTTTAACCGCTGCAGAAGCTGTCCTGAAAGGTAAAGAAGCAGTCGAAGTGGCTTTTGATTTTGATAAGTATACCCAGTATTAACTAGCGACATATCCCTCAGAGTTTGTAACCATTAAGTTGGCAATTATTATCGCCTGACCCTATCTACGCATCAGCGCCATGATTATTTGCCTAGATTCTGATTTTGCCTATAAAAAAACCCCGGCTGACTAACCGAGGTTGACAATATTCAGGAGAAATCAATGTTGACGAATTTGAGGTAGCTTTCGTCTGTTCGATCTGACTGGCAATAAACCTTTTGAGCAACATTACTCATGTCATTACCGGCGATCGCGACAACGTGCGGGCTTGCAACTAGAACTAACTAGAGCATTCAAATTACGCATTAATTTATGTAAACTAATGTAACAAAAAATTCATATATTAACAAGGTGAAGGCACATCTTAATTGAGCGAGTACCGTAAATAGGTAAACTACGTAGAGTGATAGTGCGAAGAAAATAGCGGCTTGAGCGCCGTTATCGTTTGGTTTCCGGCATTACGCCCAGTCCAACAGCTCATCACTAATTACTAGTAAACAGATTATTTTAGGGGCGATCGGATGATTATTGCCATTACCGCTTTGAAAGGAGGAGTGGGAAAAACCACAACTGCCGTTCACCTGGCTGCATTTATGCAAACCTTAGCCCCAACCTTATTAATCGATGCCGATAAAAATCGCTCGGCGTTAGTCTGGTCGAAGGAAGACAAACTGCCCTTCTATGTTGCTTCTCAAGCTGGTGCCCCAGGATTAATCAAGAAATTTACTCATATTGTCATAGATACTCAAGCCCGACCCGAACCAGAAGAATTAGAAGATTTGGCCGCGGGTAGCGATCTGCTGATTTTACCGACAACTCCCAATCATCTAGATTTAGACACAACGGTCAAAGCGGTAGAACTGTTGCGCAACCTAAATGCCAACTATCGAGTTTTGCTCACTAAAGTAGATTCTCGTACTAAAAATGCTCATCATGCCCGGGAATTTCTTCAGGAGGCACGGCTACCGATGTTCGAGGCAGAAATTCCTTTGCTAGTGGCTTTCCAAAGATCTCCTGGTCGTGGGGTAACAGTTAAAGACTACCCTGATCGCCGCGCTAAAATCGGCTGGTATCGCTATCAAGACGTGGGTAAAGAAGTTGTTGCTGCCTTACCACAGTAATTGGTCATAATTGGCAGTAATTAAAGCGTCTAACGAGCGACCTTAACTTGTTCGAACTACGTCAGCTCTTGCGCGCTATGACCGCATAGAATGGATCTCCTCCGGCTATACCTAGCATTTGCAGTAGCCCTGGCAAAGGAGATTGATGAACGACAACTTGAGGAGTACTAAAGCCATCTACCGCTTGAAAATACTGTTTGACGAGATTGACTCGCTCCGTATCTGTTCCATCACGCCAAGCAGCGATCGCTTTTTGGTAGAACATCCGATTAGAAAAGCTAATTATTACTACCCCCTCCGGCTTGAGGACGCGGTAAATTTCTGACAGAACTGCTTCTGGGTACTGTAAATATTGAATCGAGACTGTAATTAAAACAGCATCAAAATTAGCATCCTCAAGGGGTAACTTAGGATTTTGGTTGAGGTTTTGCACAAAATAGCGATCCAAGCACGGATTCTTCGCTAACTCTTCCTTATTCATCCCATGTCCTTCTACGTGGGCAAACTCCATCTCTTCTGGTAAATGAGACACCCAGCTACTCATTAAATCGAGGACTCGACTCCCCGGCTGTAGTTGAGATTGATACAGCTCTCTCAAGCGATTGATAAAACCATCGTCCACATGGGTGACGAGGCGAGGCACATCATAAAAATTGAGGTCGTTGGTATCATCTAATTTCGATCTTTGCTCTGGACGCAACATAAACGGAATATATCTAAACTTTTGCTAAGGAAAATTAAGTTCCTTTTGAATTCTATCGTTTTTGTCCTCTAGAGGTTGGAGAATATTGCCTTTAATCTTTTTCTACTCTGGTTTATTTACTGACTTGCTTTGCTTTTTAGGGTCTAGATGAGAGAGCAGCCAAATGATTTTATAGCTGCTTAAATAAATTCATTATCTGAGGTGAATCCTTATTGAAAACTTCATGTAAAATCTACAATTTATAGATTAAATTAGCAGTATAGATTTTGAAAGGCACTTGGATATATTTGTTTACCTACGTATTTACTTACGTGTCAAATAATCGGGTGTCATACTACGTAGTAAATTAAAAATTTAGCAGTTATATTATTTTGTCATTCCTTGGATTTAGTTAGGCGATACTCCATTCGTAAATAGTTTAGTTATCAGGTAATTTTATAATGGCAAACCCAGAGCATTTAGCATTAATAAAACAAGGATCTGAAGTTTGGAATACTTGGTATAGAAAACATAGAAAGGTAACTCCAGATTTTTCCCAAGCCAATCTCAGCCAATTTGAATTAGCAGGAATTAATTTAAAGAAAGCTATTCTCACCCAAGCCAATCTGAGTTATGCCGATTTAAGTAAGGCTCAGTTAAATGGGGCTAATTTAGCCAAGGCTAATCTCCTAGGGGCAAATCTTAATGATGCCAACCTTAAAAACACAAACTTAGATTTTGCCATCTTTTCTCAAGCTACTATCAATCGCCAGACAATAATGGCAACCAAGTATCGGCAAGTATATGAGATTGTCAATCATCAAGGTAAAAATAAAGACTTTTCAGGCGTAGATTTAAGTAATTCTAATTTATTTCGTGCCGATCTAAGTAATGCCGAACTCAGTAATGCTAAATTGGTTAACGTCAATTTCAATAGCGCTAATTTAAATAGTGCCTATCTCTACCGGGCAGATTTAACTGGGGCTAATTTACAAAATGCGGATTTACGCAATGCTTATTTCAGTCATGCCAATTTGACTTCAACTTATCTTGCCGGTGCACTCTGTTGCGGCAGCTATTTTAAAGATGCGGAATTAAAGTTTGCTAACCTCAAGGCAGCTAAATTAAGTCATAAAACTATGATTGACCTCAAATGGTATTCCGTCTGGGAAATTGTCAATCGTGGTGCGGTCAAAAAGAATTTGAGTGGAGCAGATCTGACTAATGCCAACCTTCAGGGAGCTAATTTTACAGAAGCGAATTTAACTAACGCTAAACTAAGTAATTCAATTCTACGTCGAAGCAACCTAAATAACGCCAACTTAACCAACACAGATTTAGTGGGTGCTAATATATGTGGTGTCGATCTAGAGCAAGCTAATTTGAAAGGTGCTAAGCTCAAGGCTGTAATTAGCGATCGCCATACGCAGCTATCTATCCCTAACACTAGTAAAACTAAGTTACTAGTTCAAGCCAAACCCGCCGTTAAATCCAATACTCCAGCTCCATCGGCAGCAAAAACTAAGCTACAGCACGATGTAAGTTTAAGTGCTCCAGTTGAAGATACAAAAAATCACCAGACTGAGGTAGAGGTAGCGCCAAAATCTCATTCTGGTGGTCGAGTAATTTTATGCTTAGGCATCGGTGCTCTGGTTGCAGGAGGATATATTTTCTGGAACCAAAATCCCAGTCATCCTCTGTTTGCTAAATTAGCTTCGTGGAAAATTCAAATCGAGCAGCTCAGAAAATAAGTAGCTTCTCAGCTCGGGTAAGGGAAAAGGCTAATTTATTTCTTTCTGGCTTTACGAATCAAAGTTGGTTAGACGCTAATGTAATACACTAATTAACTCGTGAAGGCTGGTTAAAGATTGAAAAGTAAGGGTTAAGGAGACACTCAAAGGTTTGCCCTCGGATTTTGGATAGCGCAAGAGCCAGTTTTACCATGCTCGATCAGTCATTTTCCCAGCGATCATAAGAAACTAAGTCGCCAATGGGATCTCTTAGTAAGTAATCATTTCTTTCTAGCTGACACTCAACCGTTACCCATTCACGAGCGGGGATATACTTGCAGAGAGTGTAAATAGATTGCTGGCGGCTGATAATGCCTGTTTCAATTAATTGGCGAGCTTCATCTCGCAAAATATCAATCGAATAGCTAGTAGAATTGCATGGTTTCACTGTGGCAGTCATGTTTTATCACCGTATAAATAAATAACTTTAAAACTAATCTTTCTACAAATATAAACTATTTAACTGAATGTTGATAACAAAAAAAATACTGATTGCTGTATCTAAATTTACAAACCTTCAGAATATTAGAATAATAAATAATAAGTTAAGAAAGTATTAAGTATTCTTTGCGTATATTTTC
>JBCBIN010000010.1:0-20139 GCA_038524555.1 Cyanobacteria bacterium J06623_7
TATATCAGGGCGGCAATGCCCAGGAAGATGGTAATCACAGAAGCTATTGTCGGCAATATTTCTAGCATTAATATTGTTGAAAATATTTATATATTTAACTCAATGCCAATTTAAGTTATTGTTTTGTAGTTGAAACTGGATCTTGAGCGATCGCCACTTTATCCCCATCTTTGAGATAAGCAGCACCTTTCAGGACAATGCGATCGCCTGGTTCTAGACCCTCAACTATTTCTATTTTCTGTTGGGGTAATATCTCTCCCATAGTTACATTCTGTGCCTTAACGGTGTTATCTGACTGGACGATAAAGGCGATCGCTTGATTGCCAGACTGAGGTAGCAATGCTTCGATCGGAACTGCCTGTCCCTGGTTGGTATCGGTATTAACGGCAGCCTGTAAAAACATGCCGGGTCTGAGATTTGTTCCCCCTGGAAGGTCTACATAAACCGTTGCCTGGCGGGAGTCGTTATCGATTAAAGGGTCTATTTTCCTTACTTCTCCTGTTAATTTGAGAGTTTGCTCGCTATTGGAAGTGATGCGGACTTTTTGCCCGGGCTGTATTTTAGCAATTAAAGTTTCTGGTACCTGTAGTCGTAATTCGAGGCGATCGCCCTGAATGATGCTAAACAGCATTTCTGAGGTAGAAGTAATCTGTCCGACTCTAGCCTCACGAGCCGCAATTTGACCCGCAGCCGTTGCGGTAATGGTGGTATCTGCTAATTGAGCGGTAACAGCTTCTAATCTGCCCTGGGCTTGAGCTAATTCTGCCTGTGCCTGAGCGATAGTTTGGGGTCGAGCACCCGCCTTTAATTGAGCTAGTGCTTGCTGTGCTTCATTTAAGTTAGCTTTGGCTCCTGCGAGGTCTGATTCGGCTACTCTGGCTTGATTGAGCACTTCATCTAAGCGATCACGACTAATTGCCCCTTCTGCCTGAAGTGAGGTATTGCGTTCGACTCTTTTTTGCACCAGGTCGAGGTCAGATTCTGCTTCGACAACTGCCGAGCGGGCATTGGCTACTCTAGATTCTGCCTGGGCGATTTCTTCCTGGCGGCTACCGACCTGTAATTCATCTAGTCTGGCTCGCGATCGATCTACTTCTGCTTGTGCCTGAACTTTTTCCGCAGTCAAAACCCGATCATTTAGGCGAGCTAGTACCTGTCCCTGTTCTACATAGTCGCCACGCTCGACCAAAACCTGGGTAATCTGGAGTCCTGTGGCTTGAGACATTACTGGGGTTAACTCAAAAGCTCCAACCGTACCGGAAACATTGAGAGTACTGTCTATATCTGTAGTTGTGACTTCGGCGATCGTTACGGCTCTGGCGGGAGCGGATGATTCTCCCACTAATGCTGATGTACCAGAACTTTCTGTGGCTGTTTTAGGAGTAAAGATGCGACCTAAAGCCAAAGTCAATAATACTCCTAGAGCTATTCCAATCGGCAAACTCTTTTTACCAATAAAAGAGGTAAATCTTCCTAGGAAAGAACTTGCCGATGAAGAATAATTTTGGGAGTCGGTAGCTAATTTTGTTGGTTTGGGGTCAGCTACCACCACTAGCTCGCTATGCTCTATCGGTACTGGTTTGGGCTCATAGCCTTGAACGGCATAATCTAGAAAACAAAATTTTCCCTCAATTTCCACAATATATAGGGCTTTTTCGGGCAGATTGAGGGGCTTAACAGAAAAATCTGCCAGTGGGGGCAAATCTTGCTGAGAAAGAATACTTTCCAGGGCAAAATTATCCAGATCGCTGGGGACTCCCTCGACCACTTCACTGTTTTGAGCGAGCTCTAGCTGTTCTGATGGTGGGTTGAGATTCGAGTTAAAATTCACAGTTTTGGCAACAAAAATAATGGTCGAGGAAATATTGACTGAAGATTGAATATTTTAAATAAATGTAACTATTAGCTTCTTTAAATTTAGTCTACTCCAGCAAAAAAATGTGGTAGTGGTAGCTGAGTAGGAGCCACAATTGGAAATCTTTATTAAGTAACAGTTGGGAGATAACCCAGAGAAAAACCCAGGTGTTAATCTAGAACAGATGGAAAAACAATCGTTCACCGAAAGACTAACTATAGGAAAATAGGGTTTCGATTCCTTCCTATTATAGTGATATTGGTTTTGCTATTATGGCAAATTTGAGATTGAAGGTTCGTTTTTAGCCTAGTGCGGGAGTTTGAGCTGTGAAACCACGTGACTGCACCAGTGCAGATTTTGAGCAAGCTGCGTTGACTAAATTCCGCGAGCTAGTGAGTTTTTTGCCCCAAGACAGCGTGATTTTTCGCGAACCCTGGGGGCGTTCGACAGTCTTATGTTTTGATTTTGCTAACTGTCCTCATTTATTTAATGTAGATCGAGAACAAACTAAGTTTTTGTCCCAAGCGATCGCTAAACTAGGTCTAGCAGATTCGATGATTTTTCGGATTGGCAGTAAGATAGTCGGTTGGAAAAAAGTTAGACCCTAGATAAGCAAATCGGACGGCAGCTATTTAATTACTGATGCGGCTTTAAGCATGTGATAGGTAATCATCAACTGAGTTAGAGCCAGGGGATAACTTTGCAAGGTTTCTCCCGTAGTGCCGATTAGTTTACCCAACTCTTGGTTGCCTTCAAGGCTACAAAATCTCCCTAGATAGGGGACTTCGCTACACATGATTTTTTCTAATTCTCTAACTTGTTCGAGGTTGGCATGACCATCTATTTCTAGAATATCTACCGGCTTGCCCATATCGCGACTCAAGCCCAAGCGAATTGCCTCCCCTAAATCGCTACCGCGATCGCTCAAAATCGTGCTCAGTTCGGGATGGGGAATCGTCGGACGGAGGATTAGGTTGGCATTAAGTAAGGGGTTATCGCTCTGTGACTGTTCTGCTTCGGGGGGATAGAAGGTAACAATCATGTCGGCCCACTTACGTTGGGGTCGAATAAAGGCTTCTGAATCTGGCTCACGCTGCTCTAGCTGTTGGCGCACTTGTTCTTCACTGTAGCCCCGTTTCCTGGTATCGCGCTTGATTTTCCAGTTGGCGCGGAGAGCTTCTGGAGGAGCGAGATAAGTTTTTACGTCATAGCTGTCGCGCATTCTCCGGGTAGAATAGCCGAGTAAACCTTCGACGATGACATATTTACGGGGTTCGATATACTCTGGCGGATCGAATGCCCCCGTGGTGTGGTTGTAGATTGGTTTGAGAATCGACTCTCCTGCTCTCAATAAGGCCAAATGCTGTTCGATAATATCGAGATAGTTACAGTTGGGGTGAAGCGCCGAGATTCCCATTTCTGAACGCTGGACGCGATCATAACGATGGTAGTCATC
Organism: Cyanobacteria bacterium J06623_7; assembly: GCA_038524555.1. Lineage (GTDB taxonomy): Bacteria > Cyanobacteriota > Cyanobacteriia > Cyanobacteriales > Xenococcaceae > Waterburya. The sequence continues at coordinate 3,312 of JBCBIN010000010.1, forward strand.
AGTACAGATAATCGTAACGTTATCTTCTCCCAGTACTTGAGCAATTCCCTTAGTCAAAGTAGTTTTTCCAGCGGCGCTATCGCCTACTATGCCTAAAATTATCGTTCTCTCGCTCATATATTGCTCCTTCCCGGAAACTGTCGCTCAAACATAGAATAGATCGTCGCCGTAACACTTGTAAAACCTAGTCAATCTTAGCTAGCTAAACCAATTAAAAAAGACCCAGCCATGAAAACTGATGTCTTTAAAGTCGAGATAAATTAATTTCCCATCGCAGTTATGAGGCAAGCGAGATCGGGTAATTTTCAGGTGAGCAAATAGGCGATCGCCACTAAGAGTAAATTAGCAAGATAAAATATGCCCACTACCTGAGTTTCACTCCAGCCACTCAATTCAAAGTGATGATGAATGGGAGCCATTTTAAACAGGCGTTTACCCTTACCCGCTGAGTCCTTGGTTGCCTTGTAGTAGCTTACCTGAGCGATGACCGATACAGACTCGATAAAGAATACACCGCTAATAATAAATAGAGCCCAGAGATTACCACTACTGAGTCCTACTGCGGCCAGGGCACCCCCCAAAGCCAAAGAGCCAGTATCCCCCATAAACACCTTAGCTGGATTGCGGTTGTGAACCAAAAAACCCAAGCAGGAAGCGCTCATACAGCCACAGAAGATAGCTAAAGCCGGGTGTTCTTGTCCGAGAACAAGGGTTAATCCCAGAAAGGCGATCGCTGCTGTCCCTGCAGCCAAACCATCTACGCCATCGGTTAAGTTCGTTGCGTTGCTTTCTGCGGCTAAAACAAACAGTGCTAAGGGAAAAAATAACCAGCCAATTGCCAAATTGATATCTCCCGGAAGGCTGATATTAGTCACGGTTTCTGTCTCATGCCAAAAGAGCCAGACGGAAAACAGAAGTCCACAGCCGACCTGTAAACCCAACTTCATCCGGGGCGAAATACCCTTATTCGACTTACGTCGCAGTACTTGCCAATCATCAAGCCAGCCAATCAAGCCATAGCCAAGAGTAATTAGACAGACTGCCCACAACGCCGGGGTAATTGTTGTCGTTTGCTCTCCCCAAGCAGTCCATATAAGAGCGACTAGCACCGCTACTGGCACAAAAAAAATCCCCCCCATCGTGGGAGTTCCGGCCTTTTTTAAATGAGCCTGGGGGCCATTTTCACGTACAATTTGTCCTGTTTTGAGTCGATGGAGCAGAGGAATAACTACAGTTCCTAGGAGGGATGTCAGCACCAGACAAACCCCAAAGGGCGGCAATAAACCAAACTGCCAGTCGAAAACGCCTAATGTGTCGATGGCGATCGCTCCCAGGGATAAGATGCTAATTAGAGAAACCAGTAGAATCTTACCGGTCGGCGCGAACGATTTCCCCATATCTAATGATTTAACATTCACAATTAAATTTCGCCAACTTACTAATAAAATCGATTACTTGAGAACGATAAGATAGCAAAAACTATTGGTGGCAGCAAGTCTTACCGTCTCTCATGGGTCAACTTTAAAAGATTCCGTTTTACAAGATACTCAAGCAACCTCGGCAATATGCCAACCGATTTATCGAGGGAGACTCATATTAGTCATCATCATCAAAGTCTTCGTCTTCGCCATCCATTAACACATCTAGATCGTCATCGGATTTGATCTTTTCCGTTGCTTCGACTGGTTCGCGAGGAATCAAACGATTGTTAGCCTTGAGCCAATCTAGCAGCGACGCTTCTTGCTTGAGGGGAATAACAATTGCGGGTTCGTAGCGAGGTTCTTGAACCAGGGCAGGATTTTTATGTTCCATATTAGAATAGTAGAGTTTGTAACTGTAGCCAGAGTCTAGCAGTTGCCTTGCCAAAACAGCTATTTTAAGGACTAACCAATTGCGGTTATTCCCTATCTAGTTTAGCTTAAGAAGCTAACTCCAGTTGCTACTTCTGTTTTATCCCCATTGATTGGCGCTAATTTTACCGAGTCACTATAGCGTGCCATCGTCTAACCAGGCGATCGCTTGTGACCTCTAAAATTATGTTCTAAAGTCACGTCTAAAATCACGTGGTTTCAAAGCCGCTAGACAAAATTCTAGAATTATGGCGATGGACGAGATGAAACAAATTACCCCGACATAGTTATGAGATAAAGCCTAATTTTCAGGCTCAAAATATTTCCCAGTCGCTGTGGTTAATATATTTCTTTTCTGGAGGCAACAAAATTAAATTAACTTCGTCAAGCAAATGTATGTATTTTTATCTCAGCGATTAAAGCTCTAGGGTTCGTGATTAGGCGTTGACCGACAAAACCAGCTCTATTCTCTCTCTGCGATTTGAGACAATTCGGCGCAATTGAGAACTTTAACCCCAAATAGTTGAAGGGGATTAAAACAGAGTCTGCTCGCTCTCTTCAAGAGTATTTTTTGGTTCGCTAAATGACAGCTTAATTTTTCTACTAAATATAATCTCACTCTAAAGGATGTACGCTCATGGCAGAAAAAGAAGAAAATCCACTAGTCGAATTATTTAAAACCCTAGTCTCGGCAGGGATCTTAGCAATTGGCATTCGTGCCTGTGTTGCCGAAGCTCGCTATATTCCTTCCGAATCAATGTTGCCTACTCTAGAAATAAACGATCGCCTAATTGTAGAAAAGATTAGCTATCGTTTTCGCAAGCCCAAACGAGGTGATGTGGTCGTCTTCTCACCGACAGAGGCTCTTAAGGAACAGGATTATAAAGAGGCTTTTATTAAGCGAGTAATTGGCATCCCCGGAGATACGGTAGAAGTCAAAAATGGCGAAGTTTATATTAACGGCGAAGAGATAAACGAAAAGAACTACATTCTCGATCCGCCAAACTATCAATATCCAGCAACTAAAGTGCCAGAAGGTGAATATTTAGTTTTAGGTGATAATCGCAATAATAGCTACGATTCCCATTACTGGGGATTCGTCCCGAGTGAAAATCTCATCGGTCGTGCTACAGTGCGCTTTTGGCCTCCCAATCGACTTGGTCCTCTAGACGACCAGCCTCTATATCCAGAAGAAACTTTAGCCGAATAAAAAACTATGCTCCCGCTCTCGGTGAAGATGCAGGGGCATAGTATTATAGCTTTATTTAGCTGTATTTAACCCTAATTCAGTAATTTAAGCTTTCAGCTTACAGTCAACTAACGAAACATACTGCTGACAGAGCTGGCTTCGTGAATTCGCCAAATTGCTTCCCCTAACAAACTAGCTACTGAAAGCACGGTTAATTCCGGAAACTTTTTCGACTCGGGAATGGGAATTGTATTGGTAACAATAACTTCTTTAAATATACCTGCGGACAAACGATCTACTGCAGGGCCAGAGAATACGGGGTGAGTCGCACAGGCATAAATTTCTTTAGCTCCTTCTGCTTTTAGTAGTTTGCCTCCAGCGGCTAAAGTACCGGCGGTGTCGATCATGTCATCTACCAGCACGGCAGTTTTCCCCGCCACATCACCAATCACGTTCATTACTTCTGCTACGTTATGCGCCTGACGACGTTTGTCGATAATAGCGAGGGGCGCATCATTAAGCTTTTTGGCGAAGGCTCTAGCTCTGGCTACTCCTCCCACATCGGGAGAAACTACAACTAAGTCATCTAGCTTTTTGGCAGCAAGATATTCCAAGATAGCGGGGGAGCCATATACGTGGTCGGTGGGGATATCAAAATAGCCTTGAATCTGAGCTGAGTGTAAATCCATTGCCAGTACTCGATTAGCTCCAGCTTCGGTTAGCAAATTGGCGACTAATTTAGCGGTAATTGATTCTCTTCCGGCAGTTTTACGATCGGCTCTAGCATAGCCATAGTAAGGGATTACGGGAGTAATTTGGCGGGCTGACGCTCGACGACAGGCATCGATCATAATCATCAGCTCCATCAGATTGTCATTGCCGGGATTGCAACAGGGCTGGAGAAGATATACATCAGCCCCGCGAATTGATTCTTGAATTTGAACGTAAAGCTCTCCATCTGCAAACTGCTTCCGAACCATTGGTCCGAGATCCATCCCAATATAACGGGCTACCTCCTTGGCAAGAGGAACATTCGCAGAACCAGAAAACAATCTAAGACGATTGGAGTCTGAAAAAAGAGGAGTATGCTCCATCGACTGAGGCATTAAGGTAGTACTATGGCTCACGGCAAATATATTCAACTTATTTGAGGGCAATCTTTCAGGGGCTAATTCTTTGGTTATCGTGCGATCGCTTTAGTAATGTAAATACATCGAGACTTACATCAAAGATCTGAAATAACCCAGATTAGAACCATGGGTTTAAACTTGTTAACGCCAGAATTAGGGTAAAATTCCAAGATTATTTTAGCTTTTTTTAAGCTTCACAATGCAATTTTGTTCATTCCTATACTAAAACTTTATGGCTACATTGTACTTTTTTTAAGCAGGTACAGCCGGGCAACGATAGAACGAGAGAGATAAACATTGCACCTTTCCCCTCAATAATATTGGTATTGTGAGGAAGTAAATATAAAAAAAGCATATAGCTATCGATTTATTGCTCAATTATGACAGCACTTTTAATTGCCGGGACGGATACTAACGTAGGTAAAACCTTTGTGACTATCGCCCTCGCCGCATACTGGCAAAAATATCGCCTCAATCAAAACAGTGAAGCAAATTTATTAAGCTTATTTAAGCTAATGCAAACTGGTGTGGGAGATATTGAACTATATCAAAGATTATTTTCTACGGCGGAGGGGATTGAAATTGTCCCCCCCCTCCGCTTCAAAGCTCCTTTAGCGCCTCCAGTAGCGGCAGCACAAGAAGGCAAGACCATCGACCTGGGACAGGTATGGCAAAAGTTTGCAGCAGCGCAACAAAAGTCAGAATTAGTTTTGCTGGAATCTCTAGGTGGCTTGGGTTCTCCGGTAACTAATGAATTAACCGTAGGAGATTTAGCCGCAGAATGGCGTTTACCCACTGTCTTGGTGGTGCCAGTTCAGTTAGGAGCGATCGCTCAGACCGTAGCCAATGTCGCCCTAGCCCGTAGTTTGAAGGTCGATCTGCGGGGTATTGTTCTTAACTGTTCTCAACTAGAAGCGGCAGCTAGAACAGAAGATTTAACTCCCATAAGTTTAATTCAGTCATTGACCCAAATTCCAGTAATTGGCACGTTACCCTACGCTAAGGATTGGGATAATAGCGATCGCATTGCTCAAAAAGTGGCGGATTGGGATTTAGAACTAATTTTGCCCAAACAGCGGACTTGTTTATAAAGCTCGAACTGAGATTTTTGTTAGTTAGCTTTATTTGTTAACTCAGTAAGTCCCTCGAATTAACACTTGATTCACTACTAAGGATGAGGGCATGAGTTATTTTTATCCCACTGCCCCTCCTACAAGCGAGCTTAAAACTACTGGATTTACCAGCTAGATTTGACTACACCAGGTAACAAACCTTCGTGAGCCCACTCTCTAAGAACGTTGCGAGATAAACCAAAATCTCGATAGTAACCTCTAGGTCTACCTGTGACCATACAACGGTTGCGTCGGCGAGTAGCAGAGCTATCTCTAGGTAATCTTTGGATCTTGCGGCTAATCTCGAGTTTTTGAGCGGCAGAAGTAGCTGTTCTTAGCTGTTCCTTTAATTCTGCTCTTTTTTCCGCATATTTCTCAATCAAACGAGCGCGCTTTTTCTCACGCTCTACCATTGCTTTCTTGGCCATAAAATTTATTGTTTTTAATCTAAACACACAGTTTTATAGTATAGCGCGAACTTAGATATTCCAGCTTTTTAACTCAAAATTTTATCTCGGGTTAGTTTAAATATTCTTTAGCTGTCGGACAGAGATGTGCTAGCTGACAGATATCGCAAAGGGGTTTGCGCGCCTTACATACTGCTCTGCCGTGATAGATCGTGCGGATGGAATAATTTTCCCATTCTGGCTGAGGTAGCAGCGCCATTAAGTCTCGTTCGATTTGAATTGGATTATCGGCTTTAGTCAACTGCCAACGATTGCTCAAACGTTTGACATGGGTATCTACCGTAACTCCCTGTATATTACCAAAAGCATGAGCAGAGACGACGTTCGCGGTTTTACGAGCGACGCCCGGCAATTTTAATAGTTGCTCCATCTCACTGGGAACTTCTCCGGCAAAATCAGCCATAATCATCTGACAAGCACCCTGGATATTCTTAGCCTTGTTGCGAAAGAAACCAGTCGAGCGAACTAAAGTTTCCAGCTGCTCGCGATCGCATCCCGCAATTGCTGGGGCATCGGGCAGTTCGGCAAATAAAGCCGGAGTCACTTTATTAACTCTTTCGTCGGTACACTGAGCGGAAAGAATGGTGGCGACTAATAGCTGAACCGGAGTCTCATAGTTTAGGCTACAAGTGGCTTCGGGATATAGCTCGCTCAGGATCGTAAATATATCGAGCGATCGCTGTTTTAAAACCTTACTGGGAGATCTTTTTCTAGCTTTACCTCCCTTAGTTTTCTTTTTTTTGGGAGAGGAAACAGTACTCGATTTGGGCATAAGTTCTGGTCTAGGAAAACAACAGTTAGAGCAGTTAGAGCAGTTAGAGCAGTCCTAAAGGATACTGCGATGCACGATGCGAAGTGAGTCCTTTAGGGCTTCGCATATTAAGACAGTTAAAAAGCCTAGTTTACCGTTAATTATTTTAAATTCATGCAGGGCTTCAATGGCTATTATTCTGTTGAACATTAAATTTTGTCTGAACTAGTGAGACAAATATAGTCGTTATAACTAAACCCCATTAGCAAATTGGGTTTTACTCTTATGAAAAGTGCTGTGAGTTATCGGTTCGGGGGATTCTTAAAGGGGATCTCGATCTGAAATAGAAAAGTCAGCAGCAAGCAAGATGACTCACTACCGACTATCAAGAAATTATCGTTCTCCAGTTTCTATTCTCGGAATACTGTGAATATCACAGCTTATGGCTTGCAGCCTTAAAGTTTTACTTTACTGAAATAGATTTTGGAAAAAAGCCAGATTAATTGTATCGCGCACGATAATAAATACCCCTAGGCTCAATAGCAACACCAAACCAGTCTGCATAATGCCGTCCTGTAGCTTGCTCGGTAGAGGTTTGCCGGTAACTCCTTCTACGGTTAAAAATGCCAGTTGACCCCCATCCAAAGCCGGTAAGGGCAGAATATTGATAATTGCCAAGTTAATGCTAATTAGAGCGCCGAACTGAAATAAATTACCCAAATCGTTACGGGCTAACTCTGCACCAACAGCCACGATTGCCACGGGACCAGCTACCTGCTGGGCATTTTCCTGAAAATTGCTAATTAGCTGCCAAAATCCCTGAACCGTTAGTTGAATAATACGCTGAAACTCATTCGCTCCCGCACTAAATCCCTCGGCTAGATTAGCTGCGCGACGACGAACAATATCTCCATTGGGCGCTAGCATAACGCCAATTTTACCTTTACCATCCTGACCGATATCGGGAGTAACATCTAGATTGATGGTCTCTGTCCCACGTTGAATAGTTAAATCGAGAGATTTGTTGGGAGATTTTTGAATCTCTCGACGCAAGTTTTCTAGAGCCGCACCAGAATCACCTAGCTGAACCTCATCTATTTTTAAAATAATGTCCCCCGGTTTAACTCCTGCCTGTGCCGCTGCTGATTCCGCCTCGCTTAGCAATTGGGGCACTAATACTCCCGGTCGGTAGTTAATATCTTGAAAGCCAATTGTAAATGCTTGTCCTACCAACAAAAAGTAGGCAAAAACTAAATTGGCAATTACCCCCGCACTAATCACGATCGCTCGGTCTAAAACAGGACGATTACGCAACAGGTTCGGGTCGTCAGGAGGAATGGTGCTGTCGGGGTCATCATCGGGAAAACCGACATATCCACCCAAAGGAATCGCCCGAATGGCATATTCTGTTTCTGAACCCTGATACTTTAACAGTGTGGGGCCAAAGCCAATTGAGAAGCGGTTGACTCTGATTTTTTGTAATCTTGCGGCTGCAAAATGACCGAATTCATGAACTACGATTAATAGGAGTACGACTGAAATTGCCGCTAATACTGACATGTTTTAAAAAATTACTTTTATAAGTGTAGGGTAAGATTTACTATTTTAGAACATTCTTCTGCCTATCTTGTTACTGTAGGGGGTTTTGACATGGGTAATATGGGTAAGAATTTTATTTGGCAACAAAATAGCAGCGAGCCTAATAACTCGGATAATCTAGCCGCGATCGCCAGTTGGTGGTCAGAGTTAGCCGGTCAAGAAGTAGTTTGGCAGCAAAGATTGGTATCTGCTAAGGGGGAAGTGGACGAGCTAGACTGGCAACCCCAAAAGTTTGACGAGCAGCTTAGCTTAGAGGCACCAGAGGTTAAAGGCATTACTCTCTACTGGCGCAATAAGGGGATAGACGAACGCAACATTACTCCCCGCAAGCTACAGCTAAACACTGCCCAGCAAAATCTGTATATCTGGCCTCAATCCCAGTCTCAGGTTGTAATTAAGGTCAGCTTGCCGGTAACTACATATCAAAAATTTGATTTATCCGAACCACAAATTGCCGCCACAATTAAAAATAAGCGGGGAATTATCTTGCTGCGGGATGAGACGGAAAAGCTAGAAATCAAGGTGACTTTAAGCCCCGAGCAAATTACCCAGCTACTCGATAAACTCAAAATCGCCGATAATCAATAACGACCTTCAACAATAACTTATGAATGACTTTTGGGATCGAGTTCTAGACTTCTGTATCGAAACTACTGCACTAATCAGCGATCGCCTGATGCAGGACTTTGGCAAAATTCAGGCAAACGAAAAAGAAGACGGTAGTCTGGTTACTCAGGCAGATAAATGGTCGGACGGACAAATTAGAGCGGCGATCGCCAAAACTTTCCCCGAACACGGCGTATTGACAGAAGAAACAGTTCACGTTCTACCCGATACTGATTGGTGCTGGATTATCGATCCGATCGACGGCACGACTAACTTTACCCGTGGAGTTCCTCTTTGGTCGATTTCCCTTGGCTTACTCTACCAAGGAACCCCCGTATTTGGCTTTGTTTACGTTCCTCCCACCAAGCAAACTTTTCATGGTTTTTGGTATGGCGACTCGGGATTAACTGGCTATACCGGGGCGTATCTTAATAACGAACCAATTAAAACCAGCCAAGAATATCCCAGTGGAACGCAATTATTTAATCTTTGCGCTCGTAGTAAAGCAATTTTTAAAAATCCGTTTCCCTGTAAGGTCAGAATGCTCGGGGTGGCAAGTTACAATCTCCTGCTAGTTGCGGCGGGAGTAGCCATGGGAGGAGTCGAAGCAACACCAAAAATTTGGGACATTGCGGCTGCCTGGGTAGTAATCAAAGCAGCAGGGGGAGAGTTCGTTTTCATCGATGATAAATTTGATTTTCCTCTCGAACGGGGTAAAGATTATGGCAAATTGTCTATCCCCAGCCTCGGTTTATGCCGCAGTGAATTAATTTCCCAGTTTAGACCTTTAGTCGCCTGCGTTTTAAAACGTAAGTAATCATTGACCGGTAATCAGTCCTAAAGGACAAAGGCTTTAGCCACATGTAGCTTTACAAGTAATCACTTGGTTATACTCGAATTGAACTCGTTAAACGATCGCCGTTTTAGGACTTCAGATTCCGAACGTGGTAGTAGGTCAAAAACTTCTCTCAATACGTCATCCATTTCTTCGTAGGCTACCTGTCCTTTGCCGTCATAAACGATCTTACCTTTTTGGTCGAGAATTACGGTTTCGGGGACTACACCGCTGTAATAGAAAGCCGGTTCATCGGGACTATATTGTTCTTTATCGATAAATGAATCGATGCTAACGGGAATAATACTCGCCGCTCGACCATAAAATTCTTGTAGACGAGTCACCACAATGGAGAATTGTTTACAGTCACGACTATCATCGACATAAAATACCAAAATTGCCGGTTTTTCTCGCTGTAGAGAGGTAGGTAAATCCATTCGAGGAGGAACTAAAGAACCGTTTCCCCCAAACAGAACATAAATATTGCCTTCATAGCGATCGTCATCGAGAGTCGCACTGGCGGGTAAAATCCAGCAGAAACAAATAATTACAGCAATGAGAGAATAAATAGATAATCTCGCCCAGGATTTGAGCAGTGTTTGAACGAATTTTTTGATGCCGATAAGAATCATTAAATAAATCTAACTGAGAAATTTTATCTGAGAAATTTAAGCTAAAAACAGAGCAACTGAACTTTTACGGCGATCGCCAATTTAAAGCCAATTTTTGGTTTAGTTTCCAGTTTATCTTTCTTTGTGCCACCAGAATTTACTCTAGAGCCAAAATATCGGGATGCAGCAGATTACTCCTAGGTTAATTGAATACCGTAGCCGGGAGTTTGAACTAGCTTGCAGATTAAGATACGAGCTATTTTTTGCCCGGCATAATTTACCCCTCAGCATCGTCAGAGATCCTCAGCAACAAGATTATTTTCATGGGGTGATAATCAAACCGGAAGAGGTTATTGCCTACGGACAGCTAGTTCCTCACCCAAACAAAATTTACCAAGTTTGCCAGATGGTAGTCGCGCCAGCATATCAACAGCAAGGCTTTGGTCGCCAGATACTATTATTTTTGATCGATTTAGCCACACAAAAACAGGCGATCGCTCTTACCCTCAATGCTAGATTAACGGCGATCGGTTTTTACCAAAAGTTAGGATTCCAAACCCACGGTAAACAATTTCCTTCCCAGACTACGGGAGTCATGCACATCACCATGAACCGAAAACTCTGAATGAAAGATTATTGGCGTTGACTGTTGCCCTAAAGGATTAGCGAAACAGCACGTTGCGGAGGTGTCCTCCGTTGAAGTGACTGTTTCAAGAAGCTCCTTACGTCGCGTCATTGCTAACTGTTGACTGCTAACTGTTGACTGTTTACTGACATCAGCCTGTTTGCGGTACCCGTTCGATTTGAGCATAGCCACTAAACAACAGCATTGTTCCTTCGGTTTGTAGACGATTGAGACGTAGTTTGACTCCATCTAGGTTAAATTTATCCAAATCCACCATATCGTTGAGAATCTCCCCCAGTGCTAGGGTCAGTTCTTGGGAAGTATCGCGTAAATCGGCAGGTATATCTGCTGATTCAAACTGTATCTCTTCAAATTTAACTCGACGACGTTTGGCAATACCCAACACACATTTGAGACTTACGGGAATAGTTGTACCATCCCAACTAGCCTTAGCCGATAGCTTGACTTCGTTTTCGGGTAATAGTCGTACCTCTACTTCGGTAAAAGAAATTGGTTCGCCGCCAGAGATATCGGTTAAAGCCGCAGGGGTCAGATTTTCCAATCTCGTTCTGACTAAATCAGCTTCAAAAGACTTGTTGATATCATCTTGAGATAATTTTACCTGAGCGATCGCTTGGGTTGGCTGCTTGAGGGCAATTTTGCCTTGAACCGCCGAACTAAAATCAATTGCCACCGCGTCGGTTTCAAAGGACATTTGCTCTGTCCGAAACTGCTTACGAATGACTAATCCTCGACCCTTCATCTTGAAACTGTCAATTGTTCCCTGGAGTAGCTTGCTAGAAGGATTACACTTTACCGAAACTTCCACTGAGTCGCTGCGGGTAAATAAATGACGGATTGTGTTGCTTGCGACAGTATTAATGAGATTTTCACCCCAATCCCCGCCTTTTTTATTACCAAATCCAACAAATCCACCAAACATAGAGCTATAGGTTGAGTTACCTTTATCTTGTAACAAATTATTAAGAAGACAGCAATTAAGATTGTAACTTATCAATGGTTAAAACCCAGTCTGTGATTAAATCATTTACCTGTTCTGGAATTTCGTCGTGAGGACAATGACCCGCTTGCAAATAATGTTCTGTCAGTTGGGGATAATATTGACGAAACTTCACTCCTTTCTCTCTAGCCTTCATCCATGGGTCTTTTTCTCCCCAAAGCAGTAGCAGAGGACACTGCATTTTATTTAGAAGTACATCTACTTTTTCTCCTTGAGGCGTCTTGAATACAGCGTTAAATACGTCTGCCGCTCCGCGATCGCACGAAGGTCGATAGATGTCGTCAATTAGCTGCTCGGTAACGGCATTAGAATCGAAGTAAACATTATTTAGCGTCTTCCGAATTATAGAGCGGCGACGCACATATTGGAATAGCAGAAAACTCGCCCAAGGTTGCAATAAAATTGAGCGAACCATCTTCCCTACCGGATTAGAACGAGACTGAGATGGGGAATTGCTGCTATCGGAGAAAGGACCGGCACTATTGAGTAGAATTAAACCGGCAGTAGATTCGGGGTATTCTGCGGCAACACAGAGAGACGCGTAACCTCCCAGAGAGTTTCCCGCCAGCACCGTAGGTTGACCAATTACCTCCTCGATGAAATCATGTAGCTGTTCGCGCCAGAGATTACCGCTATATTCCTGCTTTGGTTTTGCCGAACGCCCAAAGCCCAACAGATCGATCGCCCACACTTGAAACTGTGTCTGTAGCTGGGCAATGTTTTTGCGCCAATGATCTGTCGAGGCACCAAATCCGTGTACTAGCAGCAGAGGAGGTCGATTATCAATGGGTTCTCCCGCGCAGACATAGTAGATAGAGTTGCCGCGCCATTGCCAGTAAGTTCCGGGAATAGATTGAGTAGTTGGGGTCGAAATTGTCGGCATTTCTCTTGAGGAATGTAGGTAAAATAGCTTTACTGTTAACTTATGTTAACTTTTTTCGCCCATCTTTAGCTTCAGTTAACAGGATTCCATTCATGAGTAATTTTAATCATTGGTTAATAATTGGTTGAGCAGCAACAAAGTAGCAGAGTTAACTGGAAATCCGACAGTAGGTTCGGTTAACATATGTAGGAGTTTTGGTTATTGGAGTTTAAGCAAAAAGTTTAGAAATTGACCAAAAATATGGTGTATTGCCCTGGCAGAGCCGTATAGATTCCCACTTTTTCGGGCGATCGCCAAACTGCCAATCTTCACCAGACAGTCCCCGAACAACCACATGGGGAGAAGTAGACCACAGCAAACACAACAAAAAAGTAAAAGAAATTTTAAAGGAGATAAATAGTCGTGTCTTTAGGAACTTCTGTAATCGATAAGAGTTCGACCTCAACTGTTCGCAAACATGCTCCCCGCTATAAGGTGCTGTTGCACAACGACGATTTCAATTCGATGGAATACGTGGTTCAAGTCTTAACGCAGACTATTGGTGGAATGACCCAGCCTCAAGCAATGAATATTATGATGGAAACTCACAATAGTGGAGTAGGTTTGGTGATTACCTGTGCTTTAGAACACGCTGAGTTTTATTCTGAAACTCTATGTAATCACGGCTTGACTAGCACGATTGAAGCGGACGACTAGTTGGGATAGCCAGTAATAAATTAGGAAGTGAGCGTCCAACAAAGAAAATTTGTCATGTCAGAGAGAAAGAAATCATCCTTTGACCCTTGACCCTTGACCCTTCCTCAATTTTCGTAGACTAATTTATTTCCTAGGAGCAACCCATAGACTATTGCTCGATACTGCAAGACTGAAAAAAATATCGACATATACAGCACCAGTAAGGCTCATTATCTTTGTTGGTGCTTTGTCAGTCTTATGGCTGCCCCTCGCCCTCCCGATTTATTGGTTGTTGAGAGAGGACAGTAATCTCGTCAGTATTTTGACGATGGCGCTGCTGTTTATCGAGTTGTTATTCCTCTGGCGCTGGTGGGGCAATTTTATTCATGATGAAAGGCAAATTTTTCAAAAGTTTGGTCTAGTTAACAGTAGGCGGAATGCAACGGAGTTTATTCGTGGTCTGGCGATCGGCTTTTGCCTCTGCTTGGGTCTGTTTATCACCAAAGTATTATTAGGCTGGGTAGAAGTTAGCAATCCTTCAGTCAACCTAATCAGAATCGTTATTGAGGGGTTGTTAAGCGCCACGGGAATTGCCCTCGCCGAAGAATTGCTGTTTCGTGGTTGGCTACTGGACGAATTACAGCGAGACTATAGTCAAAAAGCCTGTATTTGGCTGACGGCGATCGCCTATGCTGTAGCTCATTTTCTTAAACCCCTAGAAGAGATTATTCGCACTGCGGTGACTTTTCCCGCTTTGGTTTTATTGGGAATAGCTTTAATCATGGCAAAATACCGACATGGCGATCGCCTGGGCATCAGTATCGGTATTCATGCCGGATTAGTCTGGGCTTACTATATTGTCAATGTTGGCGAATTAATCGAATATAGCAATCGCGTTCCGGTTTGGATAACGGGAATAGATGGGAATCCGATCGCCGGAATGATGGGGTTACTGTTTTTGTCCGCCTTAAGTGGGGGAATCTACGGAATGAAAGAAAGAAAATAAGCTCAAAGATTTTTCGATCTCAAGGGTGCTAAATTCTTCCCCTCTGTCTTCTACCTTCTGCCATGATTCAGTTAAACCAAAGCTGCAATCGACACCTTGGCGGCAATTTGCTCGGCGATCGCGATTAAAGCCTTAGCTGATGCTGATTCCGGGGCAGCCACGACAATCGGCACTCCATTATCACCACCTTCTCTTAAAGCAATTTCGAGGGGGACACAGCCCAACAGAGGAATATTTAGCTCTGTAGCCGTTCTTTCACCACCACCCGAGCCAAATAGATCGTAGCTTTTCTCTGGCATGTCGGGAGGAATAAAGTAGCTCATATTCTCGACAATTCCTAGTAAATTGACCCCTAACTGCTGGAACATTTTCAAACCACGACGAGCATCAATCAAAGATACTGTTTGCGGTGTCGTCACAATTACCGCCCCTGCCATCGGCACAGCTTGAGCCATAGTTAATTGAGCATCTCCCGTTCCCGGTGGCATATCGACGATCAGATAATCTAATTCGCCCCACTCCACCTGATACAAAAACTGACGAATAATGCCGTTAAGCATGGGTCCCCGCCAAATTACCGGCTGGTCGGGATCGATTAAAAACGCCATCGAAACTAACTTCACCCCATGATTAAACGCCGGTTCGAGTATTTCCTGTCCTTGCTTATCTTTTCTGACGGCAATTTTGGCATTAGATAAACCAAACATATTAGGGGCGTTAGGACCATAAATATCGGCATCTAATAGACCCACTTTAGAACCTTTCGCAGCCAATGCCACCGCAACATTTGCCGCCACCGAGCTTTTGCCAACGCCGCCTTTACCACTAGAGATAGCGATAATATTTTTGATGCCAGGTATGGTAGAGCGATCGGGCAGAGACTTTTGTTGGGGAGTTTCGGCTGTAACTTCTACCTCTACAGTTTCAACTCCTGGTAATGTTTTTACTGCCTTTTGACAGTCTTCGACAATAAATTCGCGTAGAGGGCAGGCGGGGGTTGTCAAAACTAGAGTAAAGCTAACTTTGCTTCCATCAACCGTCACGTTGCGAATCATATTAAGCTCAACAAGACTTTTCTGTAGCTCTGGGTCTTGTACGGGACGTAATACTTCTAATACTGATTTACTATCTAACATTATTATCCTCTTGCAGCGATCGCCTTTATATTCGATCGAGTATTGTTACCTATTACTTAATTATCGATGAACAGTGGGCGATCGGACAATGAATCTTCATAGAGGAAAATAGCAGCTAATAAATATATAGCTTCCTAAACTTCTAAAGATTCAGTTGAAGTTGAGACAAGCTTATTACAGTTAATATCTTTACAAAATCTTGACCAAGTTTCCCGTTCAACTCTTGTCGCACAATAGTGAGATGCCATCTATAAAAAAATGTAGAGTAAAATGCAAATCACAAATTAGATTAGCAATCTTCCCTTTATTACTTATGCTACGTAAAAAATACATAGTATCTCGATGTTAGGTTTTTTTCTAAAACGAGATTATTGATAAAGAAAACTAGTAAATTTTTTCGTTTTTCACAATGCAGATAGATACTGGAAACTATAAAATGTCTGCTCAAAAACTAGTGTGGCAACCTTTTTAACTTATATATTTATATTTTTCCAAACCGATAAATAAATTACAAATAGTATTGTGCATTTACCAACGCCAATTTTATAAGCATAATTAAGCATAATATTGTATTTTTGCTGATATTTGTAATCTTGAGTAGAACACTTAAAACATTGCTTTAATATATTCTTGCCGCATGGAAGAAATCGCATCTAAGGGTACACCTTTAGGACAGACGGCGGTACATTCACCATGATTGGAACAGTCGCCAAATCCTTCGTCAGCCATTTGCGCGGTCATGTCTAGAACTCGTTGTTTGCGTTCGGGTGCCCCTTGAGGAAGTAGGGCAAGATGGGAAACTTTGGCAGCGGTAAACAGAGAAGCAGAAGCATTAGGACAGGCGGCAACACAGGCACCACAACCGATACAGGCTGCATAGTCAAAAGCGCGATCGCTATTTTCTTTGGGGACGGGAAGCGAATTAGCGTCGGGTGCCGCACCAGTATTAACGGAGACATAACCCCCAGCGGCGACAATGCGATCAAATGCCGAGCGATCGACGACTAAATCTTTAACAATCGGAAAAGCCTTAGCCCGCCAGGGTTCAATCGTTAACGTATCGCCATCATTAAAGCTTCTTAGGTGTAGCTGACACACTGCCGTTTGTTTTTGTTCGCCATGGGCTACGCCATTAATCATCATGCCACAGGAACCACAAATACCCTCACCGCAGTCGCTATCAAAAGCTACGGGAGTTTCGCCCCGCACGATTAGCTGTTCGTTTAAGGTATCTAGCAGCTCGATAAAGGACATGTTGGGGTTAGCATCGGCAACGGTATAGGATTTTAATTCTCCTGCACTTTTGGGGTTTGCCTGACGCCAAATTTTGAG
>JBCBIN010000011.1:0-20064 GCA_038524555.1 Cyanobacteria bacterium J06623_7
TATTATCTAACTCGTCATCTTAACTTTGGGAAGATCTTTAAAAGACATAGGAATGATATTTTATCTATTAAGTTTTAAAAATCTAAAAATTAAAGGTTTAATATGACGAGTTAGATAATATGTGTGAACTTTGTGTAGGTTTAGGGTTGGCGATCGCTAAATTCAAATAAATTCGATAAAAACTAATCCAGAAATACTTTAAAAATACTTTTTAGTCAGTAAAGCTAGTTTTTCTCTAGTAGCGGCGGGAATTTTGTCGGGAGGGGTGAGGATGGCAAATTTCAAAGCGGAATGGGCGATCGACTCGGGAGGGTTAGCGCTCAGCTTTTTAACCGTTTCTTTGACTACTAGCTGTGCATTGACGGCATTTTTTTGAAGATTACCAATAATCATCTCCACGGTCACGCTATCGTGGTCGGGATGCCAGCAGTCATAATCCGTAACCAGGGCAAGAGTCGCATAAGCAATTTCGGCTTCTCGGGCGAGTTTGGCTTCGGTTAAGTTGGTCATGCCAATTACGGTTGCATCCCAGCTACGGTAAAGCTTTGATTCGGCTTTGGTTGAAAATGCCGGGCCTTCCATACAGACATATGTACCACCGCAATGCAGCTTTGATTCGGCTAAATCGAGTGAATTTACAGCATCCCCCAAGATACCAGCTAGGTTAGAACAGATCGGGTCGCCAAAGGCTATATGAGCGACTAACCCCTCCCCAAAGAAAGTAGCGGGGCGATTTTTAGTGCGATCAATAAACTGATCGGGAATGACCATATCTAAAGGTTTGACCTCTTCCTTGAGGGAGCCTACGGCAGAAGCAGAGATAAGATACTCTACTCCTAACTGTTTCATAGCGTGGATATTGGCACGGAAAGGAAGCTCGCTGGGCAAAAGATGGTGATTGCGTCCATGACGGGCGAGAAAAGCGACTGTAGTCCCTTCTAGTTGACCGATGATGATAGCATCAGAGGGATTACCAAACGGAGTAGTTAACTCTACTTCTCGTACCTCCTGTAAGTCGTCCATTTTATAAAGACCACTACCGCCAATGATGCCAATTTTTGCTTCTACCATGAATTTACTGTGTTGATGGGGATAAAAATTTCGTTCTTAGGAAGAGATAGTGCAGCAAAATCGTGTCTCGCCGCTGGAGTGGACTAATCTTCGACCTCTGTAGCTAAAACTAGAGGTTCTATTTCAGTACTAGGATTAAAAGTAAGATTGCTCTCAAGGCGATCGCGAATGAGTTTAGCAATCATCTGGTTGAGACGATACATTTCGGGACAGGCATTAAAACGATATTTTACGTCAATAATCCGCTGCTTCTTGATGAGGGTGAGAGCCGCGTTTTTCTTCTTATCTTCTACCTGCTTGCTGCGGTTGCGTAAAAAGATATCTGGTTTTTCTGCACGGTTTTTTACATCGGGTAAAACTTCCTGATAGGGATTGCGCCAGTAGCCTTTAAAGTTCTCGCTTTTAGGATTTTTATACAGCTTAAAGCTCTGTAGGGTGGGGATATAGAGAGCATAAAAGTCTTCTTCTTTAACTACTTGAAAGCAACCCCAGTCTTTTTCCTGGCGATTGAGCAGAATATCTAGAGTTAATTCTAAAGAAGGTAAATTAAGCAGGTTGGGAGAATAGTTTTGCTGGCTATGCATGAGTTTGGGCGAAGTAGAGATGTTGCGCGGGGAACCAAGATGTGTTCAATTAATTAAAGACGATCATAAAAAAATCTTTATAGAGCGGTAAATTTATCTAATCATGAATCCAGAAAAATTCCTAAGCCAGAGTGCAGGTAAATGGTTTAGTCAGCGCACCAATTATTTTCTCGACCAAAACCAAGCGGCTAGTAGCAAGGCAAATATTACTATCGAGTTTTTGGCGGCGGATGATGCCAAGGTTACCGAACTCTGTCAAAAGCATAACTTAGACTCTAGTTTGGCGATTGGGGGAACGATACAAAGCTGGGATAATTCTGTCGATTGGGGTAAAGATAAGCAAGTGGGTTCGGCAACCATAGTTTTGGTTAAAAATCCAGACAGTGACAATACGGGTAAGCTGATTCGCCCTCAGGATGGTAACATCTGCGGACAATACGTTTTGGGTGAAGACGAGGCACTAACTTTAACCATTACTAACGAACAAATGGAAGCAGAAGAAAGACAATGGTTTGCCAGCGATAATTTTAAAATGCGCACCACCGTAGTCAAATATCCAGACGGTAAGAAACAAACTTCATTTTATTCTGAGATTCGTAAAGCAGTTCCCGCTCCAAGTGAACAATAATCAGTCAATATGCGCGAAGCGAGTCCTTTAGGGTAGCGGCATACCATCTCGATCTCGCTTGACGGGACAAGGGTACAATGTCCTTTAGGACAGTCAAATTGTGCCCTATTTTTTTCAATTAGTTAGCAAGCGCCGATTGGTAATCAGTAATCAGTAATCAGTAATCAGTAATTAATTATCTTCTCGACTGTAATTGTCGATAAACATCGCGGATATCGACGTTATGATAGGCGATCGCCACTAGAGTATGGTAGAGCAAGTCTGCTGCTTCGGAAGCTATTTCTTCGGGGCTATCGTCTTTACAAGCCATAACTACTTCTACTGCTTCTTCGCCAATCTTCTGGAGAATTTTGTTATCTCCCCCGGCAATAAGCTGGCAGGTATAAGATTTCTCATTCGGGTTCTCAATGCGATCGCGAATTACACGGAAAACTTCAGACAAGATATCGGCAGGAGGAGCAATCTGAGTCTGTTCATCGACCTGATGAAAACAGCTACGTTTGCCTGTATGACAGGCTATGTCGCCAATTTGTTCGATGGTAATCAGTAAAGCATCACTATCACAGTCGTAGCGCAGAGATCGCACTTTTTGGATATGTCCCGAAGTTGCTCCCTTGTGCCATAGTTCTTGACGAGATCTGCTCCAGTACCAAGTTTCTCCCGTTTCCATCGTTTTCTGTAAGGATTCTTGGTTCATCCATGCCATCATCAACACCGTACCGTCCAGGTAGTCTTGAGCAATCGCTGGGACAAGTCCCTGTTCGTTATAGCTAATGTGGTCGAGGGGCAGGTTATAGTTATCAGTTTTATCTGAGGACATGGGGTCAAATAATTATATTGAATTCGAAGCGTCAGGCAGATCGCTGATCTTATATTGTCACGCGAAAATGAACAATTTCCAAATTAGTTTAAATGGATTAATTCAAATTGCTATTGTTGTTCTGTATTACGAACAAATGTCGAGATCGCCTTCTTCAATAACTGTAGCGTTGGTATTGAGATAGTCTGCTACCCAAGCACAGCCATATTTAGCTGGATTTAATTGCAAAATACGTTTTAAATCCCAAAGTTTGATCAACTTATCTTCTGCACCGCTGACTAACTTCTCTCCATCTGGGCTAAAGGCAATATCCCAAACCCGACCTTGATGACCTTGAAGAGTAGTTAATAATTTTCCCTGACGATCCCAAATCTTAATCGTACGATCAGCGCTGGCGGAGGCTACCAGTTTGCCATCAGGAGAAAATTCAATATCGAGAATAACTGACTGATGACCATTAAAAGTTTGTAGCAGGATGCCGTCTCGACTCCAAAATTTAACCTGTTGATCTTTGCCCCCCGTGGCAATAATTTGGCTATCTGGACTAACAACGACTGCATTTAACCCCGTTTTATCGGCCACAATATCTTTAATTAACTTGCCGTCATACTTCCAGAGTTTTAAATGGCGATCGTGGCTGACTGTGGCGATTAATTCTCCATCCCGGCTGGCATCTATATCGGTAATGATTGCCTGATGGGCAAAAATCCGGCGCTGAGTTGAGACTTCTATGCCCTCGTCAACTCGTTTGAGGTTCCAGAGTCGAATTGTTTTATCAAAACCGGCAGAAACCAGGCTGAGATCGTCGTTTAGAAAATCAACGTCAACCACTGGGGCTTCGTGACCGGTAAAAGTTTTTAACAGGGTACCGTCGATCCTTCTCAGCTCAATTTGGCGATCTAGACTCGTAGAAGCAATAAAATTACCGTCGTGGCTAAAAACAGCCTCATAAGTTTCAGCGCCGTAATCAGTAAAATTAGCCTGTAGGGTGCCGTCTAAGTTCCACAGCTTGACCGTGCGATCGTCAGAGGAGGAGGAAATGAGATTTCCCTGGGGCTGAAAAGCGACACTGAGGACAGTTGCCTGATGTCCATAAAAGTTTTGTACTAGAGGATCGGCAATCTGCCAGATTTTGGCGACATTATCCCAACCTGCCGTAGCAATTTCCTGACTATCGGGAGACCAAGCCAAACGCCAGACTCTTCCCTGATGTCCTAAGAGGTTGCTGTACAGATCGCCACTACGATGCCAAATCTTGATTGACTTGTCCCAACTGCTCGTGCCAATCAGCCGACCATCGGGAGAAAATTTTACTCCGGTTACTGGAGCTTCATAGCCTTTGAGGGTTTTTTGTAATCTGCCCTTCACCGACCAAATTTTGGCGACATTATCATCGCCACCGGTGACTAACTGCTCGCCATCAGGACTAAAATCAATTCCGCGCACTGATAAGGTATGAGCAGAAAACTCCCTTAGTTTTTGACCCTGAAGATTCCATAATCTAACAATGCCGGCGCGATCGCCTGTGGCAACAGTTTGACCATCCCTGGAGAAGGCAACAGCCAAAATTTCTTTTTGATGTCCGGCAAGAACGCTAACTAACTCTCCCTGGAGATTCCACAGTCGTACGGTACGGTCTTCAGATGCCGAAGCGAGGAGATTGCCTTGGGGATTAAATATCACTCGATGGACGCTGCCCCTATGACCATAAAGGCTTTCAACTAATCTGCCTTGACTATCCCACAGATTAACTCGATTATCTTCCGATGCTGAAGCGAGTAAGTCTGCCTGAGGATTAAAGGCAACATCAATTACCGAATCTAAGTGTCCCGTTAAGGTCTTAAGCAGCTTGCCGTTCCGCTGCCAGATTTTAACTGTATTATCCGAGCTAGCCGTGGCAATTAGTTTTCCGTCCTGACTATAGCTAATGCCGTTGACTACATCTTGGTGTCCAGAAAAAGTATTTTTTTCGACTACGTTTTTGACGGCTTGTTCTAGAGCCAAATTAACCTGAGATTTAACCTCGGAATCGGGGATAGAATTTCGATTTTTCCAGGCTTTTAGGGCTTCAATCAAGGCAAAAAAAGTTTGTTGGGAATTAAATAAACTTTCTGAAGAGGTAACTAGAGCTTCCTGATTGCTTTTCTCCGCTCGAATTTCGTTTCTTTGGGCTTGTTTGAAGTTGCGATAGGCGGCAATGCTGAGAAAAGAAGTTATGGCTAAAGCCGCACCAACGGTACTAAGTAAGAATCTTTGACTCCGGGCTAATTTTTGCTCGTTAATTAAGCGAGTTTCTACTTCCTTGAGCCGTTTAAGCTCTAGATTTTGCTGTATCAACGACTGCTCTTGTTTTTGTGAAGCGCTAAGAAACTGATATTCAGATTGCGAAATATTATGTTTATTGGCCCAAGTTTGAGCCTCCAAAAGTGCCCTGCCGCGCAACAGACGGGAACTGTCCTGCTGTTGAGAAGCACACCAAAGCTTTACCTCCCGGCTATAGGGACACAGCTTATCTGACTGCTGATAAATCCAGTCTAAGTTAAATATATGCTGGTAAATGGGATTGCGAATGTAGAGACGATTATTCCGCTTGACGACTAAATTAGTTAACAGTAACTGTCTTTGTTCCCGGCTGTCATCAGCTAAAATCGAACCCTCAAGCAAAATTTGTTCGGTGAGGCTAAGTAAACGACTGACGCTCTGTTCATTTCCCAGAAGGCGATCGCGAATGGTTTTTAAATGTTCTGGCTCGTCCTGAGATTCCCAATTATCAATAATTTTGGCACGGGCTATTTGCTCGATCCAGTCAGATTCACATCGAGCGACTTCACAGTAGGAGATCGACTGAGATTCTTTGACGGCTACCTGACACAGCTTTTGGGTGAGAAAGGGCTGTCCCCCTGTCCAGTGTAAAATTTCTGCCAGCACAGCTTCGGGATATTGAAACATATCATTTAAGCCAGCAATTAGAGGCTTCGCGGCTTCTAGCTCAAATCCCGTTAGGGCGATCGCCGTACCGATATTGAAGGGAGTACGACTGCTGTCCTCAATTAGTTCTGTGGGGGTTGCTACTCCAAAAAGAGCAAAGGTCAAACGATTGAATATAGGGCGATCGGCTCTGGCATTATAAAAGTAACGGATGAGGGCAAAAAAATCGTCCGTGGCAAAATCTAGGCTAAGAACGCTATCAATTTCATCGATAAAAATAACTATTCTCTCGGCGGCAACTTCAGTTAGAATTACATCTTCGATAAATAGATTGAGATGCTGGATAGGAGATAGTTCGGCATGTTCGGACCACCATTTTTTCAGGGAGACACGGCCGATTAAATTCAGACCTCGCCAAATCTCCGAGGCGATGCTTTTATACCACTGTAGGGGGGACATCGACTGGCTGCCGATATTGGTCATATCTAAAGAGACACAGGCATAGCCCTGCTGTTCTAAGCGATTTTTGACGCGAACCCGCAGACTCGACTTGCCCATTTGGCGACAGTTGAATACGTAGCAGAACTCCCCCGCTAACAGCCCCTGATAGAGTTGCCGATCAGCGTTTCTGGATACATAAGTATTGGCATCTACCCGCAGACTTCCTCCAACCTGATATTCAGACATCTATCTCATTCAATAATTTGCACAACCTACTCTACTCGATCTGGTTTACTCGATCGTACAGGCTATTGTCATTTTTAGCTCGAAGGAGTTGTTCTCTCTGGGATTGGCGATCGCATATCGGCTCAGTAGTTTGACGTAAGTAGCTAAATTTGACCGGCAGGATTCCTCAGTAGCGATACTGTTTTTGAATTGAGATCGAGAGGCTAAGAAAGGATTGTTGCCCGCAGAAATTTGCTCTTGCTGACTATGAGATTTTTCAATTTGCCTCAATGTTTATTATTTTGTTGTCTGTTGAGTTCCGGTATCACTCTTAATATAGGATTAAACCCAGCGATCGTGCGGGCGCAACCGGTCAATCGAACCCAGGCAGAGCAGAATTATCAGAGTGCTAGAGAATTGATTCATGGGGGTAGTCTCCTCGCTGCTAAAAGCAAACTCCTGCGGGCAGCGCAAATTTATCAGGCTCTCAACGATAAAATTGGGCAGTATAACTGTCAGGTAGAGCTAGCTCGCATCGAATATAAATCGGCGAAATATCAGCAGGCGGTTCATACCCTGCGCCTGGCAGCCCAGCTCAATAATCATCGCCACCTCCGGGATGGTCGAGCCAAAACCCTCTCTGGCTTAATTGACGTAGAATTGGGTCGGTATCGTCAAGCCTTAAACCAACTACAGGTAGGCATTCACGAGTTACGCATCTCGGGTACGAGCGATCGCTTGAGTCAACAAGCGCTTCATGAATCTGAGCTAGCTTTGGGAGAAGTTTATTTTCATCAGGGTTTATACCAACAGGCAGAATCGACCATGCATCGGGTTCTGCGGGTGACGGCAACCTCAGCACTGCGGCGACGAGCCTACAATACTCTAGGTTCTATCCAGCTAGAAATTGGGCAGTATGAAGAAGCAAAAGCGGCATTTCAACAGGCCGCCGGGGTAGCAAATACCACCGGAGACTATATTGGCAAGGCTCGCACCCTGGAAAATTTAGGTCGAGCCTATCAAGTGTCGGGTAACAAAGCTCTGGCTTTGAAACACTACCAGCAAGCCCTAGGGGAGTTACGTAGGCTGGGAGCTTGGAGCCGCCAGGTATTTGTACTTAATAACCTGGGGTTATTAGCCATGGATTTAGGTTTAAAACATCGGGCTCTAGAATATTTCCAGTCGGCAGAAGGAACCCTATCTAGCTCCGGGAGTGTGGGACAGGTACTTACCTACATTAATCTGGGCTACTACTACAGCGAGCAAAAACAGTACGATTTGGCGATAGATTATCTCGAACGGGCTCTAAGCTGGGCTACCAGTAAGGGAGATCGCCTGGGAGAAGCCAAGGCTCTGGCAGGTTTAGGTGATTTAGAACTCCAGCAAAAACAATATCGACAGGCGAGTTATACTCTCGAATCTAGCGTTGCTATTTTTGAATCCCTACGTCCGGGTTTGCGAGACGAACAAAAAATATCTCTAGCCGAAAGCCAAAAATATACTTACGATCTTCTACAGCAGGCTTATATCGCCCGCAAACAACCGAGTGAGGCACTGATCGTGGCAGAAAGAAGTCGTGCCCGAGCCTTTATTGAATTATTAGCACAAAATACCGCCGCTAAATCCGAACAAGAACTCGATATTAATCCCCCCAACCTAGCCGAGATCAAGGCGATCGCCAAAAACCGTCAAGCAACTTTAGTTAGCTACGCCGTGATTGAGAATAAACAGGAAGAGGAAACCCTGCTATACGTCTGGGTAATTAACCCTGAGGGCAGGATTGATTTCCGACAGCTAAATTTAGCGGAAATAAAACAAAAATTCCGCACTTCTGTTGCCAGCGTTGCCCACGATTCTCGCCAGGCTGCTGCGGGGGGCTTGGATTTAAGAAAACCTCGTCTAGAAGAATATATTGTCTCCTTTCGGGGAGATTTACGGGCTAAATCCGCTGATCGCCGACGCAAGCTGGGTTTTCCTCGCGATGCCTACAAAATGTTAATTGCGCCGATTAAGGAGCTGTTGCCAGAGAATCCCGACGATCTGGTAGTTTTTATTCCTCAGGGCTCTCTCTTTCTCGTCCCTTTCCCTGCTCTACAAAACGCTACGGGAGAATTTTTGATCGAACAGCACACAATTCAAATCGCTCCTTCAATTCAAACTCTGGCAATGAAGAAATTCGCCGAACTAGACACTTCTCAGGCTCTAATTGTCGGCAATCCCTCCCCCATGCCCGATGCTCTGTCTCCCTTAGCTGGGGCCGAAACCGAAGCTAAAGCGATCGCCAAAATCTTAGCCACGACCCCCATAATTGGTGAATCTGCCACAGAAAGCGCCGTCATTGACAAAATGGAACGGGCAAAGTTGATTCATTTAGCGACCCACGGTCTATTTGACGAACATCAGGGTTTGCAAAGCTCTTTGGCATTCTCGACGAAAGATAATCAAGAAGGTTTTTTAACTGCGGCAGAAATTCTCGATTTAGATTTAGTCGCTGATTTAGTCGTGCTCAGTGCTTGTAATACTGGACGGGGCAAAATTACCGGGGATGGGGTAGTGGGACTATCTCGCTCTTTCCTGCTGGCGGGGGCTCAAAGCACTATGGTTTCTCTTTGGTACGTCCCTGACCTGTCTACCTCGGCTCTCATGACCGAATTCTATCAGCAAATTCAAACCAAAGACGCAACTCAACCCCAAGCTCTACGGCGAGCCATGCTCAAAACCATGGAGACATATCCCTCTCCCCGGGAATGGGCGGCTTTTATGTTGGTAGGTCAGTAATGACATTTAATTTGATTGTCTTAAATAATTTTTGATCGCCCGGCAACTGTGGTGGCTCAAAAACTCCAACAATTTAGCGATCGCAGATATTACCCAAGGGTAAATAAAGCTTTGATGAAACCGCCTATTTAACTATGGCGAAATAACTATCTGCCGAGACAAAATTGACTGGTAGCTAAGGTTAGGTAGCCAACTTTTACCGAGCCAACAGCCAATATTAATCATTATTTAGCGGCGAGTGAGGTTGATGTTGTTAAGAGAACAATCAGTAAGTAGATCGAGCCATCTTTGATGACTATTATTTGCTCGCTACTTTTTAACCTATCATCCCGCATTTAGTAGAGCCATTAGCTCAAATATTTAATCACACTATTAGCGATATCAGTAATATGGAAATTACAACTATGAGAATTGAAGCGGAAAATTTAACCGACATCACCGGCTATCGTTTAGAAGACAATGCGATCGCCTCGGGAGGCAGTTTACTTAGCTTGCTAGGGGGGGAAGAAAATGAAGTTGCCAGCGTCAGTTTTGACTTTACGGGTATGAGCGGTAACTATAACGTCAAAATCGGTACCTATGATGAAAATGATGGCGAAGCAACTCTAGAACTTAGCCAGTCCGGTAATTTAGTAGGCAGTATTCTCTTGGATGAGAATCCCGGTGGTTTTGTTATTGCTGAAGATACCCAGGTGACTAGAATCGCCGCGACTAATCTTTCTATCCAGCAGGGCGATCGCTTTACGATTACTGGTTTTGAAGATGCCACCGAACATGCTCGGATTGACTTTATTGAATTTGAACCGGTTTCTCGCGAACCAATCCGTTTGGAAGCTGAAGATGCCGATAGCATTAGTGATTATCGTCTCGAAGCAAATTCTGTCGCTTCAGGAGGAGAAATTCTCAGCTTGAAGGGTGGAGCGGGTGATGAAGTTGGTAGCGCCTCGTTTACCTTTGAGCAGCAGGGTATATACGATATCGCTCTGGGTACTTTTGATGAAGATGACGGCATGGCAGCTATTGTCTTGGAACTCAACGGGACGCAGATTGGCGAAACCATCATGCTCAATGAAGATTTGGGTCGAAATGTTGCCGATTCTTTCACCCAGGTCAGTCGAAACGTCGCTTCGGACATTGAATTGAATGCGGGTGATGTACTGACGGTGATGGGTTTTGAAGATAATGGTGAGTTTGCCCGTCTCGATTATCTCGAATTTACGCCAGCGGTTAGTTCCGAACCCATACGCTTGGAAGCCGAGGATGCCGATAGCCTCCTCAATTATCGTCTAGAATCCAATTCCGTCGCTTCAGGGGGAGAAATTCTCAGCTTGAAGGGTGATGCACGGGATGAAGTTGGTAGCGCCTCATTTACTTTTGACCGTCAGGGTACATATGACATTGTTCTGGGTACCTTTGATGAAAATGACGGCATGGCTAGCATCACCCTAGAACTTAACGGAGCCCAGATTGGGGAAACTATCGTTTTAGACCAAGAGCTAGGTCGCAACGTCCCTGACTCTTTCACTCAAGTTAGTCGCAACATCGCTTCGGGAATTAGTTTGAATGCCGGTGATGTGCTTACGGTTAATGGCTTCGAACAGGCTGGTGAATTTGCCCGCCTCGACTATCTTGAATTTACGGCTACGGAACTTTAATCTAACTTTTCCTCTCAACCAGCAGTAGCTATAATCGGGCGATCGCTCTACTCTACTTTACGGCGGTTGCCCCTAAACAAACCCGGCAAATCTTTGCTCCATAAAATCGACTAATAATTTTATTTTGGTGTCTAAATGCCGATTTAAAGGATAAATTAGACCCAGCTCTAGTGCTGGTAGCTGATATTCTGGCAATACTAGATCTAGCTCTCCCCGATTTAGCTCTGGTTCGATCATAAACATAGGTAGCAGGGCTATGCCTAATCCCTGTATTGCCGCATCTTTTAATACCTCACCATTGTTTGCACAAAGCGCGCCAGCCACCGTTAAATGATATTCTCGATCGCCCTGACTCAAGTGCCATTGATGACCGGTAATTATCTGTCCGTAATGTAAACAAGAATGCTCTTTTAGCTGTTCCGGACAGTCGGGCAGACCATGTCGATCTAGATAACTGGGAGCGGTACAGAGAACTCTCGTAATTGGTGCGATCGGTCGATAAACTAAGTTCGGATAAGTCTGCGGCTGGGCAATTCTCACGGTCACATCGTACCCTTCGGCAATCGGCTCAATAAAACGGTCGTCTAGAGTTAGCTGTATCTGTAATTCTGGATACTGCACGGCAAAATCGGCGATCGCCTTACCCAAAAACAAAGTTCCAAAAGACATGGGTGCGTTCAGTCGGAGAGTTCCTTTTGGGGTAGTTTGCAGCAGCGACACGGCTAATTCTGCAGCTTCTAGTTCCGCCAAAATATTTAAGCAGCGTTCGTAAAAAGCCAATCCTGTAGTTGTGGGATGAACTTTGCGAGTAGTTCTTTGTAAAAGCTGCACCTGTAATTCCCGTTCGAGCTCGATCACCAGTTTATTCACCGTCGAGCGCGATAAGCCCATTTTTCTTGCCGCCGCAGCAAAACCACCCGATTTTACTACCTGAGTAAAAGCCTCGATACTAGCAAATTTATTCATTTGATCGCCGACTCCAGATTGTAGAAAAATTGGCGACAATATGTCATTTAAATAGCATATTGTCTTTTTATAATAACTAATTCATAATGAATATATCGTCATAAAAAGAGGTCTCTAATGATTACAATTCGTCCTCACGATCGACGGGGAATAGCAAACTTTGGCTGGTTGGATAGTAGACACAGCTTTTCCTTTGGTAACTATTTCGATCCCGACCACATGGGGTTTGTCAGTCTCCGAGTAATCAATGAAGATCGAGTAACTCCTGCTCGGGGTTTTGGCACTCACGGACATAAAAATATGGAAATTATTTCCTATGTCTTAGCGGGAGAATTAGAGCATCGAGATAGTATGGGTAACGGTTCGGTAATTCGCCCGGGAGATGTACAGCGAATGTCGGCTGGTACTGGAGTCAGGCATAGTGAATTTAATGCTTCATCTACAAATCCCGTTCATTTCCTCCAGATTTGGGTTTTACCGGAAGCAGAAGGATTGGAGCCCAGCTATGAAGAAAAAAACTTCAGCTCCCGGTTAACTAAGGGGCAGCTAACTCTTGTTGGTTCTCGTGATGGCAGAGATAATTCCTTAACTATTCATCAGAATCTCAATCTCTACTTAGGGTTAGCTGGACAGGGAGATCGCCTGACCTATCAAATCACCGACAGTCGTGCAATATGGCTACAGATAACCAAGGGTGCGGTGCTGTTAAACGATCGCCTTTTGCAAGCCGGTGATGGGGCGGCAATAATTGATGAACCAGAAATTGTCATTGTGGGCAACCACGCCGATAGTGAAATGATGCTGTTCGACATGGCAAACAACCCAGATTCCTAAATAGTGTTATGTCAATTAAAAATTGACGGGTAAAGGGAAAGGGGCAAAGGTTAAAGGAAACCCTTGAACTGCAAAAAATATACCCATCATTAATTTGTTGACTAAGTACTAGTAGCCAGTGATTATTGCGGAATCGGCACTCCTTCGTTTGGTGCAGAAGTTGGGTCTGGCTGAGATAGCTCAAAATCACTGACAATTTCTTGGATTTGCGAATTGCTCAAAAATTCTTGAGTATCGGCAATTAACTGTTCGCCCCAAAGATTTTCTTCGAGAAACTGGATCTCGGCGTAACGGCTATCTAATTTTAAAGCGGCTCGACCCAGCTTGATTGCTTCTTCAACTTCTCCCTCTGTGAATAAAGCTACCGCCAAAGCTAGTTGTGGTTCTGCTTGTTCGGGGTCTAATTCAATGACCGATTCCCACTTCGATATTGCTTCATCGCGATCTCCCTGCTCGTATTCGACTAAGCCGACGTTGTTTAATGCGGGCCAGAAAGTCTCTTCGATCTCAAAAGCTTCTTCATAGGCATCTATTGCCTCGTCATACTCCGTCAACTTGAGATAGGCGTTACCCAGGCTAAACAGAGCATCGGGAGACTCATTATTAATTTCTAACCCTGCCTCTAGTTTTTCTCGGGCAGTTTCATAATCCCCCTGCTGGAAATAAGCCTCACCCAGTCTAAACAAGACTCCTTCCTGTTCGGGAGCCAAATTTTCTGCTTTTTCTAAGACTTTAATCCCCTCTTCTACTCTGTCTTGCTGGAGATATAAACTGCCCAAAATCAGCCAAACATCGTATTTTGCCGGTGCCAACTGTGTTGCTAACTCGGCTCTGGGTAACGCCAGATCGTACTGCTGAAAGCGAATTAACTGTACCGCATCTTGATGTAGCTGCAATCCCTGCAATTCTAGTTTTTCCGAATCCAATTTCGGTACGTAGGGTAAGATTGCCTGTCCCCTTGCGGGTAAAGAGAGAGCAAAAATACTAGCACAGGCGATCGAAGAAATTAACCAGTTTTTAGACACAACACCGTCTCTACTTTGAGTAATTAATAATCACAAGTTACTGCATTGTCGAACTTAACGGCAAATTTTATTGTGAGCTATGGGGCTTTTACTAAAGTAATAGATTTGGTGCTAGCTTTATTTTCCCGCCCCCAAAACATTACCAGTTTCTGACTGTATTGCTACCTGGCTCATATATACTTTATCGACCCCTTCAACCTCCTTAGCTATATTTTCCATGCGTCGTAAGAGAGTCTCATTGGGAACAGTACCAAACAAGACAATGGCATCATCTTCCTGAGCTACATATAGGGTCGAAATCTTGCCTAATTCTGGATCTTGTCGATAAGCCTTGGCTACTCGTTCGGCAATTCCGCTCAGGCTAAATTCACCACCTAAACCAACTCGCTCTGGGGGAATTACGCTTAATTTAAGATTTTTTGTGGTTGTCTTTAGTTCTTGGGTTTCTGATTGCAAGCTACTATTTAAGTTATGGAGCCGAAATAGAGACAGTCCCAGAAGCACCAGAGAACCTAAACCAACTAGAGAAATTAACCAGAGTGCTTTTTTATACCCAGACAGATTTTGCCGAATTTTGGGCAACTGCTCGCGATCAACGGCGACATCCTGACGCAGTTTGTCTAGTTCATCCTGCTGCTGGCGACAGACAAGCTTGAGGTTAGAAATAGATTTTTGCGACCTGGCTGAAATGGGCACAGTGTTAGGAATCGGGTTGATGCCAGAATTATAATTAGCAGAACTTTCAAGCTTACTAATAACAACTCCCGAGTCGGTGCTGACCAGTAATTTTTCTAGTAATCCAGGAGAGATTTGGGTATAGCCTTTGTTGATATTGCGAATTACCCCCGGCAGATCTTCTGTCTCCACGTTCTTGAGTAAATAGCCCTTGGCTCCCATGGCTAAAGATTTAGTGATGTATTCATCATTGTCATAGGAAGTATGAATTAGAACTTTGGTCTGCAAAAAACGGCTGGTAATTTGCTTGGTTGCACTGGCTCCATCCAAGCCCGGCATTTCCATATTCATAATCACAATATCAGGATGAAGTGTTTCTACCTGTTCGATCGCGGCGATGCCATTACTAGCCGTCCCGACAATTTCGATATCGCTTTCCATTGCCAGAGAAACTTTTAAGGTTTCTCTAACCATTTTTTGATCGTCAACTAATAAGACACGAATCATATTATAAAACTATTAAAAAAAGTTGCAGAATGAAGTTACTAAAAATTAAATATGCCGCTCAGTGTTTTCTGTTACCAGTAATTACATATATGATTACCTATGGTTCTTAGCTCTGTAAATTCCTTTATTCAATCTTTATGGCTTTATCAAGTTAAGATTAGCGATAATCGCCTATTTTGGTCGAATACTGGCTTTAATCCCTCCCAAGCCCATGCCTCAGATTTACTGGACTAAGTTCCATGCGAAATTACATACGATTCTGCTTCAGAGAGCCATTTTGCCGCCACGGACTAAGATTTTAATGGCAATATCGGGGGGACAGGATTCATTATGTTTGGGCAAGTTGCTGTTGGATTTACGTGATAAATGGCATTGGCAATTAGCGATCGCCCACTGCGATCATCAATGGAAAACGGATGTGGGCATAGCCGAACGGGTTAGCCAAGTAGCCCAGACCTGGAATTTACCTCTATATCTCAAGACAGCGACTAATTTAGCCGAAACTGAAGCTGCAGCCAGGAGTTGGCGCTACCAGGCATTAATCGAAATAGCCCAAGAGCAAGAATTTACTTATATTGTAACGGGACATACTAAGAGTGACCGAGCTGAAACTCTGCTATATAATTTGATTCGCGGTGCGGGAGCAGACGGATTGGCAGCTTTAACCTGGCAGCGTCCTCTAACATCAGAAATTTCGTTAGTGCGCCCTATTTTGGAACTATATCGTCACGACACCCTCGATTTCTGTCAGCAGTTTGACCTCCCCATCTGGTTTGATACTCTCAATGAAAGCGATCGCTATGCTCGTAACCGCATCCGCAGCGAATTGATTCCCTATCTTCAGCAGAGTTTTAATCCTCGGGTAGAGAACGCTCTCGCACAAACAGCCGAAATACTGCGTGCCGATATAGAGTATCTGGAAACTACCGCCAGGGAACTTCTACAATCGGCCGTTATGGACGATCGGCTTCACCGTGTAGACCTGAGCCAGGCTCCTCTAGCGATACAAAGGAGAGCTATTCGTCTGTTTTTACCCACCGTAATATCTCGTCAACCGAATTTTGAGCAGATTGAGGCAGTAGTCGGCTTAGTTACTGCACCTAATAAAACCCGTACATCTTCCCTCCCCGGAGGTGCGATCGCCCAGGTAAACGGACAATGGATTGTATTTACCAACGAATCTTAATCATAAAAATTAGTTGAGAGACCACAATCAAATAAAGCTATTTTGAGGCGTCTATAAAAAGATTTATTAGTTTATTTTTAGGATTTAAGATAAATAAACATTTAATTAATCGCTTATTTTAGGCTCTATCAACTTGACTGTTTTTATGATACTCTCTTTTGAATAATTGCTGGACAAGTAATGATAAATTGCAATTGCCAGAGATAGCTTAGTTGTTTAGATAATTAAGCAAAAAAAAATCAATAGACCTTTAAACTCATAAGGCTGCTGTTGATTTACTGTGTTTTTGGCATTTGATCGATAGCAAACTTTTACATTTGTCTCCTTTAGCGGCTTTTTGCAAGCTTGTTTTTTTAGACATTTGGGATTTGCCATGCATTTTTGTCATTACTGAATCACCAGTCAATATCAGGCTGTAGTCTGAAAGCGATCGCTTTCAGATTGCTAGAAAACTAATTTTTATAGTCATCAATATTTTTTATTATTAATTTGAATACTAGTAATTTAGCACCCGGTACTCTAATTATTTCTTTAGATTTAGAGCTATATTGGGGCATGAGGGATGTTGTTTCTCTCGATAGTTATCGACAAAATTTGTCTGGGGTACGTAAAGCGATCGCGGCAATGCTGCAATTATTTAAGGAGTATGAAATCCACGCTACTTGGGCGACAGTAGGTTTTTTATACTATCCTGGCTTTGAGCTGCTGCATCAAAATTTACCAGAGAAATTGCCCCAATATCGTCAAGTCGATCTTTCTCCATATCAGTACATCAGTAGCTCAACTATAGCCCCCGCACCGGAACTACATTTTTGTCCAGAAATAATTCATGCGATCGCGCAACATCCGGGACAAGAAATCGCGACCCATACTTTTTCTCACTACTACTGTTTAGAAGCGGGACAAACTCAAGCCGAATTTGCCGCCGATCTTCAGGCTGCGATCACCGTAGCTCAAGAAGCTGGAATTGATACCAAAAGCCTAGTCTTTCCACGTAATCAATATAACCAAGCCTATCTACAAACTATTGCTGAATGCGGCATTGATTGCTATCGAGGAAATCAACCACATCCAATCCATAACGAAGAAAATGGTGACGGAGATCGTCCGCGCAAGCGACTTTTACGCCTAATTGACGCTTACTTAAATTTTACCGGTCACAACACCTATTCGCGATCGCCTCTAAAGTCAGAATATCCCGTAAATATACCTGCCAGTCACTTTTTACGCCCCTATTCGCCCAAACTAAAATATCTAGACGGGTTGCGTTTGCGCCGCATCACTAAGTCCTTACGCCATGCAGCCAACCGGGGGGAAATATATCATCTGTGGTGGCATCCTCATAACTTTGGCATGAACCTAACCGAAAATATTCGCTTTCTAGAGCAAATTCTCCAGTCATACCAAAAGCTCAAGGAACAACATAAAATGCAGTCTCTTAGTATGAGGGAAGTCGCCGAACTTTGCTGGGCAGATAACAAACAGGACAGCAAACAAATATCTGAGTTGCGATCGCCCAAATAATCCAAATTCACTAAGTATCTATGATTCCTATATCTATAAAATGCTTTAGTGATAAAGACTCTTGGGGCTAACCCAGAGTATGTCTGTTGACTGTTGCTCCAAAGGATTAGCGAAACAGCACGTTGTGGAGGTGTCCTCCGTTGAAGTGACTGTTTCAAGAAGCTCCTTAAGTCGTGTCACTGCTAACTGTTATAGTCATTCCAAATAAAAAACACTAGTACTAAAATACTGTTTTTATTTTTCTAGTCCCTAATCCCTAGTCCCCGATCCCTCGAACTAATAAATGATAATGACACGGAAATTAATTGGAACGACCATAACTACTTATGGTTCAATCGTCCATCTGCCATGGCTGAGTAATATTTCCCTCATCCAAAATCTTTTTCGGACGCAAGATTAACACTAGCTGACCGATCATTGGCTCTTCCGGCTCGGTTTCCGACCAGCGTATTTCGAGCTTCCCCTCGATTTCTAGAACAGAATAGCCCTTAACATCCCAAGTCCGATTAGCTCGGTCTAAAATAACCAAAACTTCTTCTACCTTGCCACCTAAATATTTGGGGAGCAAATTACTCGGACAAAGATAAGCCACCGGGTCTTCGGCTTTTAGCACTACCTGCCAACCAGGAATCGGTACGTAGGCACCACCATTAGCTTTGATATGACGAAATGACTCTTGAATTTCGACCTGTTCGACGGCGGCAATTTCTTGACTGTTGATGGGATAAGACCCCGCCAGAGGAACGATTCTGGGCAGTTCTTCCTCTAGTTCCATGCGGTACAGGGGTAATAGAGGTTCGGAAACCGCACTCACGACGGTAAAGTCGCTTAACAGTTTTTCGATCACCGATCTTGCCGTTGACGAATAGGCAAATTTTAATCCCTGAGCGATTAAACGCGATCTCTGCTGTAAATCTTTTTGACTTTTGGCTCTTTTCCAAGCTAGATAAGCAACCCAGTCTCCGGGATGATTGGTAAAGGCTTCCGGTAGCTGGGACATGCGGGAAACATCCTTGATTGCCTTTGACACCAAAGCCGCACCATCAATATTAATCTTTTTATCGTAAGCTAAGAGGCTAGCATCGACTCTCTGCTGTTGGTTGAGTACCCGAAACTCGTAGAGGACATCGCTGCGGGGTCCGCGAAAATAATTGAGAATCTCTTCATCTATGCCGGCTTGGACTAGGTTATCAAATACCTGGGCAGCAACTGTAACTAAATTTTGCTGACTATTTTGAAATCCTGTATCTTCAAAAATTTTTTGGCTGCTATACCCAGCTTTTTGTAGTCGCTGGCATCCTTTGCCCCATTCTACCCAGCTACCTTCTTTGTGTAGAAGCGATCGCAATAGTTCTTGAGCTTCTGCTTCGGACATTTTGGCTTGGCTCTCTTGTGACATAATTCTCCCTGTGTTGCATGATTATTTCTCACCCAATCTATGACTTAAAGTTCGGGTCATCGTGATAGTGGGTTAGAGAGTGGGGTACTTCCAGACCATTTGAGAGCATTAAATCGAAATTACTCATAATTTCAGCAGGAGCACCATCGGCAACAATTCTACCCTGGTTGAGCATGATAACGCGATCGCACACCTCCAGAATAAACTCTAAATCGTGGGACGAAATCATTGTAGTTTCATGAGAAGCATTGAGGAAGTGAATCAGTCTACGTCTGGCTCTCGAATCGAGATTGGCACTGGGTTCATCGTACAGCACGATCTGGGGCAACATTGCCAGCACCGCAGCAATAGCGACCATACATTTTTCTCCCCCGGAAAGCTGATGGGAAATACGATCGGCTAAATGACTCACTCCCGTTAGAGATAGAGCCGCCTCAATTCGCGCTGCCACTTCCTGGGGCGATAGATGAATATTCTCTAAACCAAAAGCTATGTCGTCTCTTACCGTTGGACAAAATAGCTGATCGTCTGGGTTTTGAAATACCAAGCCAATTTCTGGGTTAAACTCCCCGGATTTGATAGCGCGATCAAATAGTTTTACCTCGCCAAAGGTCGGATTTAAAATACC
This sequence comes from Cyanobacteria bacterium J06623_7, assembly GCA_038524555.1. Classification (GTDB taxonomy): domain Bacteria; phylum Cyanobacteriota; class Cyanobacteriia; order Cyanobacteriales; family Xenococcaceae; genus Waterburya. The sequence continues at coordinate 19,875 of JBCBIN010000011.1, forward strand.
GCAGGTAGTCAAAAACAAACTGGTTTTTCCCGCACCGTTTGCCCCAATTAAACCAACTGTTTCTCCTGTCAAAATTTCCAAGTTGATATCGGTCAAAATTGCTCTATCTTCACCATAGTTAAAGCAAATATTTTTGAGAGCGATCGCTTTAGTTTTTAGAGATAATTGGTTGGCAGTATGTACGAGATTA
>JBCBIN010000012.1:0-19968 GCA_038524555.1 Cyanobacteria bacterium J06623_7
GTAATATTTCCACTTAGGACTGAGTTCGGGATATTTAAGGGGAATCAAATCGTGTACCGTAACTACCTGGGGTACGCTAGGCAAAAACATTCCCTCATAGACGGGAGAAAAAAACAGATCTGCTGAAACTTCTTTTAACTGTTGCTTTAATTGAGTTTGATACCACCAGATACGCCGAAGATGTCCTGAAAAACCGCGATCGGGCGAGAGAGCAGTATCTACCGCTAAAGTTTGTTGGGGATAGTTCGATTTAAAATAATCTGCCTGAGAAAAGAGCTTAAAATCACACTGCCTATTTGCTGACAGCAAGCGAGAAATTAAGTTCTGATTCATTACCCCTAGACCGCTCGCCTGTTCTTGAATATAGGTTCCGTTAATAGCGATCGCTGGTAATTTAGACATTACGCTTGATGTGAATTAGATTTTCAGAAAGAGTAACAAACTTGAAAGTAAGAGCGTTAATAGTTTAAATCCGACCGTTTTTCAATTAGTCTATAAGTGAAGCAGACACCTTATCAATGGGAGGCGATGCGATGTTATTTCGCCAATTGTATGACAGCGAGTCAAGCACTTACACTTATCTGCTGGCAGATTTGAATTTAAAAACTGCAATTTTGGTCGATCCTGTCCTAGAACAGGTAGAACGGGATCTAAAGCTGCTGCAAGAACTTAGGTTAAATCTGCACTACTGCCTAGAAACTCATATTCATGCCGACCATATTACAGGTACGGGTAGACTGCGGGGATTGACTGGCTGTATGGGTATTGTTCCTGTCAATGCTAGTGCTGAATGTGCTGATCGCCAAATTCAAGATCGAGAAAATTTGGCACTGGGTTCGATTGTAATTGAAGCGATCGCCACTCCTGGTCATACCGATAGTCACATGGCTTACTTGATTAACAAAGAGATAGTCTTAACAGGAGACGCCTTGTTTATTCGCGGTTGCGGTCGAACTGACTTTCAGAATGGTAATGCAGGAACACTATACAATTCGGTAACCCAAAAATTATTTACTCTCGCCGACGACACTTTGGTTTATCCCGCCCACGACTATCGAGGACAGACTGTTTCGACTATTGGTGAAGAAAAACAATTTAATCCTCGTTTTGCCGGTAGAGATCGAGATAATTTTATACAATTTATGGCTAACCTCAATTTACCCAATCCGCAAAAAATGATGGAAGCAGTGCCCGCCAACGAAAAATGCGGTCAAAAATTAGCAATAGTAGAGTAACGATGCCAGTATGGGCTTTTGGCTATTTTCTAATTACGATCGCCCTTTCGATCTTGATTAAACTGTTTTACTTATAGCTACGCTGACTCAACTCTACGTTGTCAAACTCTAACTGTTCTTGATGCAGTAGGGGTTCTTTTTCATCTCCCGTATATTGCCAGGCGGCAACGTAGGAATATTGCTCATCATTACGCTGTGCCTCACCTTCTGAAGTTTGACATTCTTCGCGGAAATGGGCACCACATGATTCTTCACGGTCGAGGGCATCCCGCGCCATCAGTTCTCCTAATTCGAGGAAATCGCCAATTCTACCGGCAAACTCTAGATGTTTGTTAAAGGTATGTTTATCTCCGGGGATAGTGATATTCGACCAGTATTCTTGTCTTAAGTCGGCTATTTGGGCGATCGCAGTTTCTAACCCCGCGCGATCGCGAGACATGCCCACTTTATCCCAGAGAATTTTACCCAACTGGCGATGAAATTCTGTAGCTGTCTTATTGCCGTTGATGCTCAGGAGTTTATCAACTTTACTATTAACCGTCGCTTCAGCTTCTTCAAAGGCAGGATGATCGAGCTCCACTGGCGGTAAATCGGTAGTGGCAATATAGTTACCCAAAGTGTAGGGAATAACAAAGTAACCGTCGGATAGTCCCTGCATTAGGGCACTAGCACCGAGACGATTGGCACCATGATCGGAGAAATTTGCCTCGCCTAAAACATGTAAGCCAGGAATCGTACTCATTAGGTTGTAGTCTACCCACAAGCCACCCATGATGTAGTGAACGGCGGGATATATACGCATCGGTACACTGTAGGGGTCTTCGCCGGTGATGCGTTGATACATCTCAAACAGGTTGCCATAGCGTTCCGCAATTAACTCCTGGCCTTGTTTGGAGATTGCATCGCGGAAATCAAGATAGACCGCTAGTCCTGTCTCACCCACACCCCTTCCTTCGTCTGTGACCTGTTTGGCATTGCGGGAAGCAACATCCCGGGGAACAAGATTACCAAAGCTGGGGTATCTGGTTTCTAGATAATAATCTCTTTCCGCTTCGGGTATTTGGTTAGGAGGACGTTTATCCCCAGGCTGTTTTGGTACCCAGACTCGACCATCGTTACGTAAGCCTTCGCTCATCAAGGTTAATTTAGATTGATAGGAACCCGAGACAGGAATACAAGTGGGGTGAATTTGGGTATAGCAGGGGTTGGCAAATAAAGCCCCCCGTTTGTAGCAACGCCAAGCCGCAGTTACGTTAGAGTTACGGGCATTAGTAGAAAGATAAAAAACATTGCTGTAGCCCCCCGTACAGAGTAAGACCGCATCGCCACTGTAGCGCTCGATTGTTCCTGTAACTAGGTTCCGCACGATAATGCCTCTCGCTTTACCGTCTACCAACACCAGATCGAGCATTTCCCGGCGAGAATGCATCGTAATCTTACCTGCGGTAATTTGTCGCGACATGGCGCTATAGGCTCCGAGCAATAGCTGTTGTCCCGTTTGTCCCTTAGCATAGAAAGTACGAGATACCTGGGCACCACCAAAGGAACGATTGGCTAACAAACCGCCATATTCTCGGGCAAAGGGAACCCCCTGGGCAACGCACTGGTCGATAATTTGGTTGCTGATCTCCGCCAGGCGATGAACATTGGCCTCTCGAGAACGGTAGTCACCGCCCTTAATGGTGTCGTAAAACAAACGCCAAACCGTGTCCCCATCGTTAGGATAGTTTTTCGCTCCGTTGATTCCTCCTTGGGCAGCAATACTGTGGGCGCGGCGAGGAGAATCTTGAATACAAAAGCTGACAACGTTGTAGCCCAATTCTGCCAGAGTTGCAGCGGCCGAGGCTCCCGCTAAACCCGTCCCGACAATCAAGATAGTGTGCTTTTTTTTGTTGGCAGGACTAACTAATTTACAGTGGTCTTTATAGTAACTCCATTTATCTTGCAGTTTGCCTGGGGGAATTTGGGAATTGAGCATGTTTAGCCGGATGATTCAGATAGTTAATCTTGATTATCTAGATTATATTGGCAAACACCGCTACAAGCTTTTGAACTCACCACCCGATTTTGAGAATTATGAGAATTAATTGCTTGATCAGCTATACATAACTTCGTGAATATTTGTAAACTACCCTAGAGAGCTAATTTTTATACAATGAGTGTTTAGAGTAGGCAATTTATGAATCGAGCATCCAAAACAGAAAGTTATTTGTTAAGCGGTCATGTCCTGGCAATGGCGTTTGGTTTGGCCGGAATAGCTTTAGTGTTACCCAATATTGAATTTCAAGCTAAGTTAGCAGAGTTTCCTGGGGGAGCCAGGATTTTTGGCTGGTCGATGGCTGGCGGTGGCGTAGTCTATATGATATTGGCAACTGCCGCAGTCGCGCTTTATGCCTATCGTACTCTCGGTGTTTGGCACTGTCTTACTTTTATGCTGCCGGCGATCGCCATATCCTTGAGTAGCGAATTGTTGGGTACAAGTACGGGGTTTCCCTTTGGGGACTATCGTTATCTGAGTGGCTTGGGTTATAAGATTGCGGGTTTAGTACCGTTTACCATTCCTCTATCGTGGTTTTACCTGGGCTTTAGTGCCTATATTATTGCCCTAGCTGGTTTAAAGAGATTGGAAATTAGCAGTTGGCTGTGTGAATTAGGCGCAATTATTTTCGGTTCTCTGTGTCTTACCTCCTGGGATTTTGTGCTCGATCCGGCGATGAGTCAAGCACCGATCCCTTTTTGGGTCTGGGATACTCCCGGAGCCTTTTTTGGTATGCCCTATCAAAATTTTGCTGGCTGGATGGGTACGGGAATGGTATTTATGACCGTGGCAACCTTGCTTTGGCGCGTAAAACCATTCTTAGTTCCTCATCACGACTTAAAACTGCCTCTGGTAATCTATTTAGCTAACTTTGCCTTTGCTACCGTTCTGAGTTTAGCCGCAGGGTTCTATATTCCGGTATTGTTAGGTGTGGCCTTGGGTATTTTGCCCCTCCTGGTTCTTTATGGAATGGCAACTAAGCAAGACGCTGCCGGTGCTAATGCCCTAGCGACAAACAATTAACTAAAAATAATTAATTGTTATTAGATATCAACCTCCACCAATAATCACAGGAAAAGAGTGAATTTCGAGCTTCTCTCTGGCTTCGTTTTGGGGATTTTAGTCTCTCAGTTAGTAGCCACGGCAATTTTATTATCCCGCTTACTCAAAGGTGCAACCAGGCGATCGCCTTTAACTCCTCAAGCTCCATCTGTAGACTTAATGGGTAAAGTCAGTGTAGTTGTGCCTACTCTGAACGAAGCAGCCCGAATTATTCCCTGCCTAACTGGTTTAAGCCAACAAACTGACGAACTGCGGGAAGCCATCATTGTCGATAGCAATTCCCAAGATGGTACTCAAGACCTAGTTCAAGCTGCTGGGCAAAGCGATCCTCGATTGCGTCTCATTACCGACGATCCTTTACCAACTGGCTGGGTTGGTCGCCCTTGGGCTTTACACACGGGCTATCTGCATATTTCTCCCCATAGCGATTGGTTTTTAGGTATTGATGCCGATACGGAACCCCAACCGGGATTAATTGCCAGCTTAGTTACTGTGGCCGAAGCAGAAGGTTATGACCTGATTTCCCTGGCACCACAATTTATCTTGCAGTATCCCGGCGAATGGTGTTTGCAGCCAGCCTTGCTCATGACTTTGCTATTTCGATTTGACTCAGCGGGTGTTGATGCGGCGAGTTCGAGTCGGGTGATGGCAAATGGACAGTGCTTCTTGTGTCGTCGTACGGTGTTAGAACAAATTGATGGTTATACCTCGGCGGCGGGTTCATTTTGTGATGATGTAACCTTAGCCAGAAATATTGCCGCAGCGGGCTACAAGGTTGGCTTTTTTGATGGCTCCCAGGTAATTAAGGTGAGAATGTATGAGGGAGCAAAAGAAACCTGGAATGAATGGGGGCGATCGCTCGATCTCAAAGATGCTGCCCAACCTGCTCAGATATGGGGAGACGTGCTATTTCTCGTCTGTGTACAGGGTTTACCTCTTCCTCTATTGCTATTAAGCAGCTACTTTCTCTTTATGGGAGATAGCTATCTCAGTCTTTTCTGCTTATGGAGCTTGAATGGCTTTTTGTTTTTACTGCGTTGCGGGATGCTATTGGCGATCGCCCCGTCCTATGCTGGTTCTTCTGGTTTTTTCTGGCTATCTCCCCTGGCAGATATATTAGCCGTGCTGCGAATATTTTTATCATCTTTAAAGCAGCCAACAACATGGCGTGGTAGAGACTACAGTAATTGACGTGGGCGTCTAATAAAGAAAATTTGTCATATGAGTTTAGTTTGCTTTCAAAGGCGATCGCTTAGTTTCAGTAAGCTACTGGAGAGAGATCGTTTTCTATTTTTCCGATCTCAGCAGCTATGGTTTGTTTTGTAGCATTACTTAACTACTATTTTGGCTATTTTTCTGGCAATTATCGCAGGTTCCACAGCTAAATTCATGGGCTTCACGTTTGAAGCCAAAGGCATAGAGTAAATATCGCCAGCGACAGTGCTTAGTCTTGAGATATCGCTGCATTCTCTCTCGGCTATGTTTTTGGTTGTCGAGCAAACTAGTTAAATCCGCTGTTGGCGACCGCCGACAATAGTTGAAGGGGTCTTGCCAGTGAATTAAACCCTGACTGTGCAGAGCTCCTAGAGCTATTTCTTGTTGGGGAAATCGTTCTTGAAAAGCGTCAATATTGCCCTCCTGTGGCAGCTGTCCGATCAACTTTTGGGCTTGCCGATGTTGCTGTTGGAGTTGACGGGTAAAAAATTGCCTCCTTTGCAGATCTTCTGAGTCTAGCAAGCCAGTTGGTTCACCAACTAGAGTTAATGCTGATGCTGGGTTTCCATCTCTTCCTGCGCGTCCCACTTCTTGTAGATATTCGGCTAATAATTCTGGTGCTTGATAGTGGGCGACAAAACGCACATCTGGTTTATCGATGCCCATGCCAAATGCCGAAGTGCAGATCACAAACTGAATTTTGCCGACAATCCAATCCTGCTCTATCTTTCTCCTGTCTTTGGTTATTAGCCCCGCGTGATAAGCCGCCACCGGATAGCCAAGAGAGTTAAACCAGGCAGCTAGCGTTTGGCTTGCGTTTCGCGATCTCACATAAACCAAACCGGATTGAGCCTTATGCTCCCGCACAAATTTTAGCAGGGCTTGTCTTCTACCTCGGGGAGTCCAAACTGTTTTCAACCTGAGACTTAGATTGGGGCGATAGGGACTAATGAGAAATTTCCGTGGCTGCTGGAGTTCTAAAGTTTGAGCGATCTCCTGTTGGGTTCGGGCATTAGCCGTAGCTGTAAAAGCGGCGATCGCGATTTTAGTTCCTTGTGGTTTATGGGGTAGTAAGCTCCTACGTATCGCTCCCAAACGTCGATAAGCCGGACGAAAAGTAGTGCCCCATTGAGTTAAACAGTGAGCTTCGTCCAAGATAATCCCGGTAATTTTGATTTCTGGTCGAGTGAGCTTCTGCCAGACAGGCTGAGTTAAAAGAGTTTCCGGTGATAGATACAGCAATCTTAGTTCTTGTTTAGCGATTGCCCGTAAGACTCGTTTTTTCTCTTCTCTGGGTAGTTCGCTATGAAGTAATGCCCCGGATAAACCTAGTTTTTGTAGCTGTCTAACCTGGTTTTCCATCAGGGCCACTAAGGGGGAAACAACCACCGTCAGACCATCTTGCAACAAAGCGGGCAGTTGGAAACAAATTGATTTTCCGCCGCCGGTGGGCAGAATTACTAGAGCATCTCGGCTTTCTAAGAGAGTGCGGACAATTTCTCCTTGAGGCGGTCTAAAATCCTCATAACCCCAAATTTGCCGCAGTTTTTCTCTGACCGATAGCAAGCTATTGTTCACCTAAATAACTATTAGATAACTGATGTTACACACTGATTAATCGATTAAGACTGGTGCAAGCGGTCGCTTGCCGACATTCTTTCAAAATGGCGGAACGACATTGGTCGTTCGGGAAAGAGATGAGCATCGGGTTAATGAGAAATAATCTAGTGCTACCTCTAGCCAAGGGGCGCGGGAGATTGCCTAATTTTAAGCCATAAATCTCGATATTGCTGGTCTACTGCCGGGGTTAGAGGGAGGATAAACTCGTTTTTCGCTGAATTTTGAGTCAGGGAGCTAATAAATTTATTTTCTCGCAAATTTTGGGGCAAATTATCGGTCGGCAAAGTTTTGAGGATAGGTGAAATACCATCAGTAAACAAAGATATTTGAGTTGCGGCTTGAGCCTCCCAGCAATAGTTAATCCACTCTCTAACTAAACTAGATTCTGCTTCATTAACTGATGTCGATGCCGTGCTCGCTAGCTGGGGCTTGACCCAAATATCCGCCCATAGTGATGTTCCCGACTGAGGAGCGACAACTTTGATTTCGGGATAGCGTTTTAACAGAGGTAAAATATCTGCCGACCAGGCTACCGCTGCCCAGGTATCTCCCAAAATTAGGGGTTCTAGATAGCGCTCGGAACTATATAGCTTGGTCTGCTGCTGTAGCGCCTTCAATTCTGCTTCTAAGCCAGCTACAGAACTTAAATTGACTGTATTGTAAGACTCTCCCAACATTTTTAGGGTTAAGCCAATAACTTCTCTGGGGGAGTCTAATAAAGAAATGCGATCGCGTAACTCGACCCGCCAGAGATCGGCCCAATCTTTAATCTCTATTTTTAACGGGTCTAATTTATCACTACGATAAGCAATTAACGTCCCCCCCCAACGGTAAGGCGCACCGTAAACAGCCCCATTATCTGCCAATCTACCTTGAGGGTCTCGCTGCACCAATTTTTGCCAAGATATGGGTAATTTTTGCCAGTTAGCTAGAGATTTGATTGGTAAAGGTTGAATTAAATTTTCTGCAATCGCCGATGAGAGCCAAGTATCACCCAAGGTAGCCAAACTTAAGTAGGTTTTTGACCGATTAAATACCTTTTCAATCTCTTGGATAATTCCCCTCTCGGGCGGTCGTTCCTGCTGGAGAGAGAAAAGTGAATCGAATATTTGAGGAATATGGCTTTGCGGTTTAAATTCAACTTTTTTGTCCCGAGATGACAATTTTTTAAACCCTTTAACTAACTGAGGGGGAATGGAATTTTCTAAAAATAGAATTTGCTCTATCACCTCAGACCTGCTACAGCCAGCCAGCAATTGTGATAGACCTAAAGCCGTACTAGAACGAAGGAAAAGGCGTCGAGATAACTGATAGTTCATTACTGTTATGGATGAGAAAGATTGAGGTAATTTTACTCAAATAAGGGGGTTTTTTGATTTGCTCTGACTGTATATTTAGTTAAGTAAATCACCGTAGTTAAATTCCGTTCTAGATCTTTGTTTCGCCTAAATACAATCTTCATCAAAATAAGTTGAGCAATTGTTAAATGAATCAGGAATAGTTGTGTTTTTTAAGAATAGTGCTTTTAGCATGAAAGCAAGCAAAAAGATTTTCGATATATTTCAAAAATTATATGGATACATTGCAGATACAAATTAGCGAGCTGCGCGAAAAAATTGACTTATTGCATCAACTAATTGCAGAGATTGGCGGTCAGGTTAAAAACCTCAACCAACATTCGGCCAATCGAGTCGAGCAAGAGTCTTATTCGCTGCCCAGTTTTGCTGCGGGTTCGGGCAATCTTGCCGGACAAACGGTAGATTCAGAATATCAATTAACTCATAAAGATATTTTGGTCGATGACAACAGCAGCACCAGTAGTGCCAACTCTAACAGTGATAATTTAGCTCCCGACACTCAAATTCGTCGCCTCACTGCTCAGCTTACGGCTGCCTATAACCGGATTGCGGCACTTGAGGAGCAATTATTGACCTACAGAATCCATTCTTAGATGGCAATAACGAGCAAATAAAGTTTCAATGACAGTAAGCAATTGAGTGGATGTCCAATTTTGTTTGAGGTGAGCCGCGATCGCACAACCTCCTGCACCTACACCTTCTTTGACATATCCTCGTTCGTAGGCTCGAAAGCTAGAATATCTCGAAGTAGCGCAGCTTAAGCCCGTAGCCAACAAAGGGACTCCACCAACCAATCTTGCCAAGCCTACGGTATCTCCCGTCTGGTCTTCAGCAACCCAGCGAGTAGTACCAACGACAATGTTAGATCGGTTAAAATCAGCGTCGTGTTTTTTCTCTAGTTCTAGTCGTAAAACTATCGATTCGATTAGAGCATATACCGCTAGCATTTGTGTCCCCCCAGCTAGCATCACTCCAACTTTTTGGCTGGCGGCGATCGCCATTCCCGCTACGGTTATCTGCATGGGATCGCCTATTGCTGCCACTAGGGCAAAGGGGTCATCGGCGATGCGGGAGATTTGTGCCTTATTTAAACCAGTTTGTACTACAGACCATTTATCCTGGTGATTGCAGTGAGGATGGCTGCTATTGACTCTGCCTTGTGCGGCGATACCTAAAGCCGTGAGTAGAGCTAAAGCAGTAGTAGTCCCACCCACCACACACTCACCCAAAATTAGATAATCAGCTGTTGCTGCTAGCTTTTCTCCCCATTGCCAGCCTCGGGCAAATAACTGCTCTACTTTGGCTAATGGCATTGCAGCTCCCGAAGAAAGGCATTCTGCGGCAACTCCCTCTAGGTCGATCGTTTCTACTGTAGGCGGTTGGGGTAAGCCCGCATTAAAAATATATGTCGGCAAATCTAAAGCCTCGACGACAGCTCGAGTAATGAAGGTGGGGGAAACCCCTGCCGTTAAGATTGGCAGTGGATGGTGATAATCAGACTGTATGCCTTGGGCTAAAAACTCAGCATCGGCGATCGCCGTATATTGTCTGGCTTGAGGAGTCGCTCCGGCGGCGGAAATCCCCGGAATTAGACCTGTTGCGGTGAAACCAAGAACGCAGGCAAAGGTGGGGTTGGCACCACGATATTTTCTCAACCAACGCAACCCCGACTGTAATTCGCTGTAAACATAAATCATGCCACGTCCAACCTAAAGATTGGCTCGATTTGTCGTCGTACCTCAAGATATTTTCAGCCAGAATATTTCTCACCAGGCAATCGCTCTCTTGAAGTTAGTTGAAGCGATCGACCCAGCATGGCTTTACAAACCTTCTAGGGGAACCTGTAAAAACCGAGCTAATTCTGCTCCCTGATTTTCCAGAGTAGAAAGTGCGATCGGTTCACCCACCCTGGTTAGGGGAACATCTCTTCTTTTTTTTGAGCGTAAATATAAAGCTCGTTTGGGGCTTAATCCCTCTCTGATCTCTGCTCGGACAGATAAAACATCGGCGATCGGAAATTCAACCTTGACGCGGCGATTTTTACCGGGATATCCCTGACGAGCAATGGTTACGGTTCCGGTTGATTTATTGAATTCATTGTAACCACCACCAACGTTCCAGACTAAAAGTAGCCAGAGGTAGGTAGCGAGTAAAGAGCCTGCCACACCATAAAAGCTCAGAGCCACACCCTGAGGAATAAACTGTAGCTGACTTGTATCCGAAACAATAAGTAAATTTGTATTTAAATAGCTCGACAAGCCCGCAAGCAAAAAGCCAATGCCGCCGATACTAACAATTCCCGCCCAGAGCAAGTTACTTAGTCTGCGGGAGCCCAACACATCTTGGCGTAGAGCTTGCTGCTCAATTGTATTCGTTGTTGTCATAAGTTGTTCGAGGTCGATTCAATATCTAAATTTATTAAGTTGACAAATATAGCCATTACTTTCCATTTTCTCATTCCGCCGATCCAAGAAAAACAGAATCAAGATAAAGACTTGTTTCTATTGCTCAGAAATGGTTATTTGCGTCTCTTTCCCCGGTAAACGTGTCATTTTGTAAATTTTTTGCTAATAATTATTTAGTGGGCTTTGCCAGTTGGATAAATTGAGTCAACAGTGTCAAACTGTTCTTTAATCCCCTCCTAGCATTGCTTTCGTGCTACTTTAAAGTAGAAACTTAAATACGAGTATGGAGTTTGCTCTGTAACAGTATCTTAAGAAGATTTTTAGTTGATGATAGGAAAATTTGCCTGTCAATCTGGTAAAGTTTTACAAACATAGGTACTTCTCAAACAACGTTTTGGGAGAGCTACCGCAAGGCATAATAGAAAAGTACGTTTTGACGAGCGACCCCGCGCCGCGCGGACGCACTAGCATCCTAGTCGTTTGACGACGATTTGAGCTTAAGCTCTGCGGCGCAAGGGAACCCTAAAGGACTCCCTTCGGTCGCGCGCGAGTTTGATAAATCTTGCAGCCTAACAATATATATCTCAGCAAGAGGATTTTAAAATTATGACAATAGCAGTAGGACGCGCGCCGGCCAAGCGCGGTATCTTTGATGCCGTCGATGACTGGTTGAAACGCGATCGCTTTGTATTCGTAGGCTGGTCGGGAATTCTTCTATTCCCCTGTGCCTACATGGCAATTGGTGGTTGGCTTACTTGCACCACTTTTGTCACTAGCTGGTACACTCACGGACTGGCTTCCTCCTACCTTGAAGGATGTAACTTCCTCACTGTAGCCGCATCAACTCCTGCCGATAGCATGGGTCACTCCCTGCTATTTCTTTGGGGTCCAGAAGCGGGATGGAGCTTCACTCGCTGGTGTCAAATCGGCGGACTGTGGGCCTTCGTCGCCCTCCACGGTGCTTTCTCTCTGATTGGCTTCATGCTACGTCAGTTTGAAATTTCCCGTCTAGTAGGGATTCGTCCTTACAACGCCATTGCCTTTTCCGCACCGATTGCGGTATTCGTCTCGGTGTTTCTACTCTATCCCTTGGGACAGTCAAGCTGGTTCTTTGCACCCAGTTTGGGAGTAGCAGGAATCTTCCGTTTCATCCTGTTCGTACAAGGTTTCCACAACTTCACCCTCAACCCCTTCCACATGATGGGAGTAGCGGGTGTACTGGGTGGAGCATTGTTATGTGCGATTCACGGTGCAACAGTAGAGAACACATTGTTCGATGACGGAGGAAGTTCCAACACATTCCGTGCGTTCGAGCCAACACAAGCAGAAGAAACCTACAGTATGGTGACAGCAAACCGTTTCTGGTCACAGATATTCGGGATTGCGTTCTCCAACAAACGTTGGTTGCACTTCTTCATGTTGTTCGTGCCGGTAACAGGACTATGGATGGCAAGCATCGGGATAATCGGTATTGCCTTGAACTTGCGTGCATACGATTTCGTATCGCAAGAATTGAGAGCGGCAGAAGACCCCGAGTTTGAAACGTTCTACACGAAAAACATCTTGCTCAATGAAGGTCTAAGAGCATGGATGGCAACCCAAGACCAACCACATCAAAACTTTGAATTCCCAGAAGAAGTACTACCTCGCGGTAACGCGCTGTAGGAACTCAGGAGAGTTTGGAAACTGCTTGGAATAGATATTTGAAGTAGTTTAAGATTTGAATTGGTAAGCTCCTCTTTGAGGGGCTTATTTTTATATCAGTCGGCTTGTCTAAGTTGTTTGTGTAGCCAAGCTATTTATTTGTCAGATGCACGACGATCGCCTAAAGTTCGAAAAATTCAGACTATTATTTTTAGCTATGCCGCGATAGGCTAGAAGATAAGATTTTACTAGACCAGATTTTAGCGGTTCTATCGGCGATTGAGATTTCAAATTATCAATTTAAAATTACCAAAATTGTCTCTCACCTTATCTCTCTGATTGACAGTAGTGCTTGATGAGTGAGTTATCGCCAGCCGTGATAGTTTATATATCTTCCTTTAAAATTTCCAGATTAAGAATAGATTAGTACGGGATATTTATTAGTTGTGCCAAAGCCAAAAGCCGGCATTATTTATAACGATATTAAGCCGATCGCCTGTAAGGTTGCCTCAGAGGTAACCGAGAAGCTGACCGATTCTGGTTGGGACGTTCTTACTGCCAGTGGGGTAGGGGGAATTTTAGAATATTCGACTCCCGGAAGTCCTGTCTGCCATACTCGGATCGACCAGCTCACTCCCCCTAACTTCGATTCGACGGTAAAGTTTGCGCTTGTTTTGGGAGGAGACGGTACGGTGCTATCGGCATTCCGACAGCTTGCTCCCCTGGGTATCCCTCTACTGACCATCAATACAGGACATATGGGTTTTTTAACTGAAACCTATCTTTCCCATCTAGATGAAGCCTTAGAGCAGCTCAAGTTAGGAGATTATAAAATTGAAGAGCGTTCCATGCTGGCAGTCAGAGTATTTCGCCATAGCGCTTTACTGTGGGAAGCCTTGAGCCTCAATGAAATGGTCTTACACCGCGAACCGTTAACCAGCATGTGTCATTTTGAAGTCAAAATCGGCGAACATGCTCCAGTAGACGTAGCGGCAGATGGAATTATTGTTTCTACTCCCACTGGCTCTACTGCCTATGCTCTTAGCGCCGGAGGCCCAGTTTTAACCCCAGACGTTCCGGTATTACAGTTGGCACCAATTTGTCCTCATTCCCTGGCTTCTCGTGCTCTGGTGTTTAGCGATCGCGAACCGGTTCAAGTTTTTCCAGCAACGCCCAATCGCATGGTAATGGTGGTGGACGGGAATGGAGGGTGCTATATCTTACCCGACGATCGCATTACCGTCGAAAAATCAGTTTACCCCGCTCGCTTTATTCGCTTGCGATCGCCAGAGTTCTTCCGGATTCTGCGGGAAAAATTAGGCTGGGGTCTACCTCATATTGCCAAACCTACTTCAGTAGAGCTGCCTTAAGCTAGGATGAATTCGATTGTTGGATTGGAATAGATAAATTAAGATCGTGGCAAACAATTACCTTACCGTCGAATCGCCAATTCTACTGCTGACAGACAATATCTTTGCCCGACAGGCTAGTGAAGACATCAAAAATCTGGGCTACACGCCAATTGTCGAACAGGCAGAAAAAGGCTGGCTGGAATTAAGTTCTCATCAACCGGCTATGCTAATTATTGATCGCAACTTTACGGGCAAGCATGGTTTTGATTTATGCCGCCAAGTGCGTCAGGTTGGGACAAGAATTCCAGTTTTAATGTTGGTGGAGCGAGAAACCGTTGCCGAGCGAGTTGCCTGTATCGAAGCCGGAGCAGATGACTATTTATTAAAGCCCTATCAAAAAGAAAAGTTGCTAGAGCAAATTAATCTATATCTCCAAACTCAAGCGGAAACTCTCGAGCAGTTACGTTTTGGAGAACTGATTTTAGATTTAAATACTCGCCAAGTCATTCGGGATGATTGTTCGATTGAATTGACAATGAAAGAATTTGAACTGCTTAAATATCTGATGTCCAATCCCCAAAAAGTGATGACGAGGGAAGAAATCATCGAAAATGTCTGGGGATATGACTACCGTGGTGAATCTAATGTGATTGAAGTCTATATTCGTTATTTGCGCTTAAAAATCGAAAGTAAAAACCGAAAAAGATTAATTCAAACAGTTAGAGGAATTGGGTATGTTTTGAGAGAGTGAAGGAAAGCGGTAGCTTAGCGAGAAATCTAAATAATTTATGTATTTTTAGATTTTAATTTTAGTGGAATCTCAATATATATTTAATCTATCGGTAGTCAGAGTCAAAAGCTGGGGATAAAGATTATCTTTACTTATGACATATCTTAATTAAATGTTTTTACGGATTGAGATATTTATGTCATTATTAAGACTCAACATTTAAAATGTTGGCTTATTTCCATTTGGTTATCTCAGAAAATATAGGCAATTTGCCTGTAGTCAACTCGCTCCCTTCGTTCGAGATCGGGTTGCCAACTAAGTATTTAGATCTCATCTGGCGATCGCCAAAACCGACTTGACTTAAAGGGTATTTGATAACAGCGTAAGTTAGCTGATACAGCACAGTTATCGGTACCGTATTTTTAAGTCGTTAACCTTATATCTGGCCTGAATTGAAAACTTAACCCCGCACCAGTCCCCATGAAACCAGCCCTCTATGCTACTTTTATTAAATTTCTCAAAGAAGAGCTAGCTCTTTCTAATGATTCGATCGAGATAGTGCGTCGTTCGGTAGAAGAACATCCCGCGCCTATTCCGATGATTCTTTGGAAGTACGGTTTAATTACTCCGGAGGAATTAGATCGTATTTATGACTGGCTCCACAGCAAGGCTAAATTAGACCTGGGTTAGTAGATCTAAGTTAGTAGACTAGACTAAATTTTTGCTTTATGGCTGTAGTCTAATGAGCGTTTTGAGCTTACGGCGATCGCAAAGATTACTTTTCAGCGATTAGCTGTCGGCGCAATAGATCGAGGGCGGCACAAGAACTCAAATGACGAACTAAATCTCGGCCTCGGCGATCGCCAAAACGATATTCTTGGCTGAAGACCTGCCCATCAGGAGTGGCGACGGCAATATTAACTAGTCCAATGGGTTTGTCGGTGCTATCTCCCTTTGGCCCTGCTATGCCGGTAATACCCAGTCCCCAGTC
Source organism: Cyanobacteria bacterium J06623_7 (assembly GCA_038524555.1). GTDB lineage: Bacteria > Cyanobacteriota > Cyanobacteriia > Cyanobacteriales > Xenococcaceae > Waterburya. Next base: position 15,651 of record JBCBIN010000012.1, read on the forward strand.
AGTTCCCAAGCGTTCCTTGACTCCCAAAGCCATCTGCTCGGCGACAATGCTGCTAACCGCTCCTCGCTCAATTAAGTCTCGTTCGTTGACGTTTAAGAGATTTTGCTTGATTTGATTGGCATAGGCAATTACGCCACCCCAGAAATAATTAGAGCTGCCAGAAACCTCAGTTAGCATTGCTCCCAAACCTCCTCCCGTACAAGATTCGGCCACGCTGAGAGTCTGTTTAGCTGCAGTTAGCAGTTTGCCTACCACCAAAGCGAGAGTATCTTCATTACTACCAAAATAATCGAGCCCGGCAATCTGTTTGATTTCTGTAGTAACTGGCTCCATAATGTTCGCGGCTTCAGTCGCCGAACCAGCTTTAGCGGCAACCCTCAGGCGGACTTCTCCCTTCCCAGCATAGGGGGCAACCGTCGGATTGGCAGATTCAAACAGGTGGGTAACCTTCTCGGCCAAAGCAGACTCACCAATGCCCCGAAAGCGCATCATTTCGCGATAAATTTTAGCTTTACCCCAGCCCTGGCTTTCAAGTAGGGGAACGGCAGTATCGCGCCACATCCGCCGCATTTCTGAGGGAACGCCAGGAAAAGTCAAGATGGTTAAACCTTCTTGGGGTTGCCAAATCATCCCGGGAGCCGTACCTGTCGGATTGGGTAAAATCTTCGCTCCTTGAGGAATTAGAGCCTGTTTGCGATTGCTCGGCGACATAACTCGACCGACGCTGGCAAACTTAGTTTCAATATCTCTAATAATGGTTGGTTCTTCTTGCAGGGGTGTCTGAAAAAAGCTAGCGATGGTTTCCGTTGTTAGATCATCGGGGGTAGGCCCCAAACCACCGGTAAAAATTAAGATTGAAGCGCGTTGACTGGCGATCGCAATAACCTCATGAATCCGTTTAACGTTATCGCCGACGACAGTTTGATAATAGTGAGGAATGCCCAAGTTAGCTAATTCTTGAGCTAAATACTGACAGTTGGTATTTAAAATATCTCCTAAAAGCAGTTCCGTACCAATACAAATAACTTCTGCGCTCATGAATCTGATTTACTAACTTTATTACTGACCCTGCGTTCTCGCCAAACCTGCCAAACTTGTCGCAGTTGCCAGATCAATAACATTGTCGCACCGATCGCATATCCCCAACCACTGGGAATGTTAGAAAAGCCGAGAGCTAAACTCCCGACCCAGAGAGTGAGGGTATAAATGAATAAAACAGTTTTACGCTGGGAAATTCCGGTTTTGAGCAGCCAATGATGTAGGTGGCTTTTATCGGCAATAAACGGCGATTTACCCTTACTGATGCGGGAGAAAATAACCGCAGACATATCAATAATCGGCACTGCCAAAATGAGATAGGGCAGTAAGACGGCGGTGATCGCGGTAGTTTTAACCAGACCAATTACCCCCACTGCCGCCAGGGTAAAACCCATAAAATAGGCTCCCCCATCTCCCATGAAAATCTGGGCGGGATTGAAGTTATAGCGCAAAAAGCCCAAGGCACCCCCCGCCATTGCCGAAGCGATTAAACCCGCCGCCGGCTGATCCATAAATAGGGTCACCACCAACATGACAAAGGCAGCAATTCCCGCAACACCCGCCGCCAAACCATCCACACCATCAATCCAGTTAATCGCGTTAGCCATTCCCACCAGCCAAACTACGGTAATGGGTAGACTGAGCCAATAAATTTTAATTAGAGGATAAAACGGAAACGAAACAAAATCGATGCGCACTCCCAGATACCAACAGCCCGTAGCGACGGCTAGCTGCATCAATAGGCGTGAGAGGGGAGTGAGGTTAAATAGATCGTCAGCAAAGCCAATGCCGAAAAAGAGGATGCTGCCGATAATAACTGCCCAAATTTCCATGGTTTTCTGGGGTGCCAGAGCCGCAAAACCTCCTAAAAGCCAAACAATAGTTAGAGCGGTAATCGTACCGGCAAAAATGGATACTCCTCCCACCCTTACTACGGGGTTCTTATGAATCTTTCTAGCGTTGGGGCGATCGACGATACCTAACTTCAAACCAAGAGTTTTAACATCGGGTATCGTCCACAAAACAAAGGTAACAGAGATGAGAAAAGCAATCAGATGATATAGTTCCACAGGCATCTGAGTTTAAGTTACAGAGGGGTATAGGGTGTATTGGCCAACATCAGCTCTCTGATGCAACTAGATCGTTGCTTCTATCTCAGCATACTCTTATATCTTGGCAGGTACAGGAATTTGCAGATAGGGATAGAGCGGGAAGCGATCGCACAGGGCAGCCACTCGATCTAAGCAGTTTTGTTGTACAGCCTCATCTTCTGGGCTGAGTAGCTTATCAGCGATAATGTTAGCAATTTCTTGGAACTCTGTCGCCCCCATACCTCTGGTTGTCATGGCAGGAGAACCTAACCTCAAGCCGCTAGTCACAAAAGGTGATTCGGGGTCGAAAGGTACGGTGTTTTTATTGGCGGTAATATTAATTTGGCTAACTAAAGCATCGGCTTTTTTGCCAGTCATGCCAATACAGCGTAGGTCTACCAGAATTAAATGATTGTCGGTACCGTCAGACACTAACTTGAAGTCTCGTGCTTTAAAAGCTTCTGCCATAGATTGAGCGTTAGCAATTACCTGACCACAGTAGTCTTTAAACTCTGGCTTGAGTGCTTCGCCAAAGGCGACGGCTTTACCGGCAATTACATGTTCTAAAGGCCCACCTTGAGTACCAGGGAAAACTGATTTATTAAGCTTTTTACCTAAGTCGGCATCGCGAGTCAGAATTAGTCCACCTCTAGGCCCTCTTAAAGTCTTGTGGGTGGTAGTGGTAACTACGTCGCAATAGGGCACGGGATTGGGATGGTGTCCGGTAGCAACCAAGCCGGCGATATGAGCGATATCCGCTAATAAATAAGCACCGACTTCGTCAGCGATCGCTCTAAATTTAGCAAAATCAATCGTGCGCGGATAGGCAGAATAGCCACAAATAATTAACTTGGGACGTTCTTTGAGGGCGAGTTCGCGAATTTGGTCAAAATCTAGCTCTTCTGTTTCTTGGTTGACGCCATACTGCACGACATTAAACCATTTACCCGAGACGTTGACGGGGGAACCATGGGTTAAATGACCGCCATGGGACAAATCCATGCCCATAATCGTGTCTCCCGGCTCTAATAAGGTTAGAAAAACCGCAAAGTTAGCCTGGGCACCAGAATGAGGTTGTACGTTAGCCATTTCTGCCCCAAATAGCTGTTTGGCGCGATCGATCGCTAATTGCTCGGCGCGATCAACAAATTCACAACCACCGTAGTAGCGTTTACCCGGTAGCCCTTCGGCGTACTTATTGGTTAGAACTGACCCTTGAGTTGCCAACACTGCTGGAGAGGTGAAGTTTTCGCTGGCAATCAATTCTAAATGCGATCGCTGACGACCCAATTCTAGGTCAACAATTTCCGCGATTTCCGGATCGGTTTGCGCGAGAAAATCTAAATTAGTTTGATTCACTATTCAATTCTGTAATTTTTCTAGGTATATCCATGCTATCTAATTCTGCGTCCCCTTGAAAACCACTAATTGGGGAAATTGACATCTATCCTCCGGCTTTTTTCTGGAGACTCTTGAGCCGGATAAATTTTGGGTTGCCAATTCTGACTTTATTCTCTATGGCGATCGAGGTCATCGACAGTCAATAGCGATCGCCTTTATACCGGAGTTATAGAGGCGATCAAGTTTTTTTTCAGCTTGTTTTTATAAGTATATTATTGATATTGTTTTTATCTCAGCCAAAATTTTAGTTTGTTTTTAGACAGATATTTTAAATAGTTTTTATAGGTTGTTTATTGGTTAATCATTTATGTTTATTAATACGTTACTGACCGACCCTATTTTCTACACCAGGGTAGTAGTTATTCTGATTATTTCTATTTCTTTACACGAGTTGGGACAGGGCTTTGCGGCAATTAGTCAGGGAGACGATACCCCTAGAGTTAGCGGACATATCACCATGAATCCCGTTGTCCATATGGGAGTACATTCAATCTTTTTCTTAGCTTTTGCCGGTATAGCATGGGGACAAATGCCCGTTAACCCGAGTAAATTTCGCCACCCAAAATGGGGAAACGTACTAGTTTCGGCAGCAGGGCCATTAACCAATATCTTGTTAGCTTTATTAGCCATGTTGGTTATTAACCTAGTGCGCTTTTTAAACTTGAGTTTTGTTAGTTTGGAGTTCTTTTATTTAATTGCCAAGTTCAATTTTGTGCTGTGTCTATTTAATTTAATTCCCATTCCGCCCTCAGAAAATTCACTGGCAATATGAAATCCATCTAAAGGCG
>JBCBIN010000013.1:0-19668 GCA_038524555.1 Cyanobacteria bacterium J06623_7
TACCGTCACTGTTTTTGCGATCTAGCAGGGAAGCATTGGGTAAGAATCCTCGTTGCCAGACTCGGAGGCTAGATTTTACTACCGATGGTAAGAAGAGAATCCAGGGAAAACACCAGCAGCCAGTAATTGCCAGATAGCCGATCGCGCTAATTTTAGAAACTTCGTAGTCGGGAGGATAGCGGCGATCTAAGAGGCGATCGAAATGTTCGTTAACAACAAAATAGTGCCAAAAGCCAGGATTTTGTTGTTCTACGGCAATAAACCAGGGCAAGACTAGCGCCAGCAGCAGTAGCAAACCCTGCTTAAGCCCAATTCTCTTAATAATTTTTAGATCGCGACGGACGATAACTAGTCCCAAGCATCCCAGCAGAGGAAACACAATGCCAATTAAGCCTTTCGTTAAAACGCAGAGAGCGAGAGTGATATAAGTTCCCCACCAGTTCAAACGCGACTGGGTCTGATAGAGCGATCGCCAGAGAAAATAATTGCTGGTAATTAATAAGGTTCCCAGTAGAGCATCAATCAGAATTTGATGGGTAAAAATAAACCAGCCCAAAGTGACGGAAAGCATCAGTGCCGCTAAACGACTGGCATTAATGCCCCAAAGTTCTCTTGACCACTTCCAAGCCACAACTATGCCCAACCAACCCGCCAGACCAATTGGTAGCCGGGCGGCAAATTCCGTCGAGCCAAATATGGCTGTGCTACAGGCGATTAACCAATAAAGTAAGGGTGGTTTATTGAGATAGGGTGCACCGTTTAGATGAGGGGTAATCCAATCATTACGCCACAGCATTTCCTGACCCACCATGGCAAAATGACCCTCATGGGGTTCATACAAACCATAGCTGCCGATACCAAATAGCGTTACTATTAATGCCAGCGAGAGAATCGAAATATCGATCCAGTATAGATTTTTAATAGTCAATCGCATTATTGTTGAGGTACGGATTCTGGGGCAAGAGTTTCGATCTCGACCGAGGTGGGCGTAAATTTTATTGCCTATCCTAGCAAAGTTAATTTCGGCAAAGTCAGACAGAATTGATTTTAAAATTGTGGACGGAAAATATTGATTTAGCCAACAGGCTTAATGGAAAACAAGACGCTAAGGTTGCCTCTTAAGGTTTTTTTAATTTGTTTAATAGATATTTTAATCGCATCATGGTCAATTCTCGAAAATGCCGTTTGATTCGAGCAGATTTTAGCCTCTTTTGAGGTAAAAAAAGTTAGTTTGCCAGCAAACACTTGCTACTAAGAAGGTTAAGATTAGTAGTTTTAAACACGCTGCACTGTTCGATCTGGGTGACGATTGCCGGTGGTTGGGATCGATTTAAATTAGTGATCGCCGTTTGGGTTTCGGGCTGGAACTGGATGAGCCAGTCATTATCGGTTAGATATTGCGGCGTAAAGGCATTGGTATCGATCAGCCAGTAGTCAATTTGATAGCGGGATATAGCTCGCTGATAATCTGCTGCCCGGAGGCTATATTGAGCCTGAATTAAAGTTTGGGTACGCTGGCGAATTTGCTGGTAATAGTCCCAGTGATAGGGAATGCTATACTCTCTGGCGGTTAAGACGGTGCGACGTGCCAAACTAGGAATAAAATCGGCTTCCGCGCTCAGGCTGGCAATAATAATGTTTCGGGGCTGCTGCTGTAAAAATTGATATAGTTCGGGACTACTGCCGGTGACGTAACCCAGTCGATGGGGATAACTTTGCACGGCATAGGTAGGGTAGAGCAACATGCAGCTAGCGATCGCCACAATACTAAACTGACGCACAATAGAACGCACCGCAACCAGAGTAATGAGTTTATCCAACAAAATAGTGATCACAATGCCCCAAAGCAGGGCAATAACCATGCGCCAGGTATGTTGGGAGTAGCGTCCGGGTAGATGGAGACGAAACAGCAGTAAATGAGAGAGAGAATACCAGATAGCAGCAGCAAAAATCATCTGCCAGATTATCTGAGATTGACCCTTAAGCTGCCTAACTAAAAGAAATCGAGCGGGAAACTTAACTAGTAGAGGCAAGAATAAGCCCCCCGAACACATCAAAAAATATTGCCACTCAAAAGGAAAAAAACCCGTTTGTTTGGCTACTAACCAATAATGCCAGGGGCGATCGCTAAAAAAAGCGCTCCTGCCGGTAGGCTGAAACTCCGGTAGCTGTTGGGCAGCCGCGAAAGTAATCACCTCGGTAAATTCAGCCGCCTGAAGTTTATAGATCCCCACGGTAATAACCGCCGCTATTAAACCGGCGATCGAGATATGTCTATTCTCTTTCCTTGTTAGGAGGTTTAAGCTCAAAACAGCAGCAGAAATCAGAATAACCTGGGGATAAAACAGCCCTTGCAAGACAATAAACAGCAAGCAGGGTAAAAGCTGTCGTCGCAGCAGATGATAAATAAACCCCAAGAAAAGAAGATATAAAAAAGCTCTGGGAGTTCCCGAAACCAGATCGTCGAGTAGCCAAAGATTTTGATTCAAGAGTAGACAGGCAAAAAATCCCGCCAGGGGGACGGGAAAAATGGCGGTAGTAACCAGAAAAAGATAGACGCTCGTACCTACGCCCAAAAGCAAGGGCAAAATTTTATTAAAAACGAGGGGTTCGAGTCCCCACAAACTAGCCAGCCAGTACACAAACTTATAGCCAGCGGGAACCACCGAACTAAAATAGTCGGCAATCAAATCATTAGGAAACAAATCGGGGTCATTAAGTCGTTGAAGCCAAAAAACATGCTGTCTGGCATCATCTTGAATTGTATAGTCCGCTAACGATAGCCCAAATCCGGATAGGCTAAAGGCGATCGCTAACAGAATACTCGCAAGGAGCCAAAATTTAGACTGCTTCAAGATATTTACCGATGGCGATCGCAACATTAATCCATTTGCTTATTGACAAATAATGAAATCCGAATTGTTAATTAATCTTGGAACCACACAAATTAATCTATACGTCTGATGTGAATTAGCTTCGTTCTGGTTTACTAGTTTTTCAGCTCTCAGCTTTTAAGAAAACTTAGAAATTTCAGTGTGTTAGCTAAACAAGCTAGAGGATTTCATCTTCAAAGAACGTATTTAAAATATTTTAGGAATTTTTAGTTCACATCAGACATTCTATATCTCTACCTATCAAAGTGCGCCAGCGGCGGTTTTATCGATAATGCTGCCATCGCTTAAGTGAGTAGTAATATTAATTGCCTGTAGGACGGGTTTGCCTCCGGCACCTTGGGGATAGTCGATAACGTTGACACAACAGTTGCCTTGCTTGATATTCCAGAAATTATCCGGCTTTAGACCCAAGAGATAACAGATTATCACCTTATTAATAGCGTCATGAGCCACGACTAATCCGGTTTCCGGCTGGGCTGTTTCGCTATGTTCCTTAACAATTTTATTCCAGGCGGATACTCCCCGATCCCAAACCTGCTGTAAATTCTCTCCTTCGGGCATCTGTACTGTTTCGGGCTTGTCTTTCCACTGTTGCAGTAAATCCGCATATTCAGCCTGAATTTCTGTTTCTAACATGCCTTCCCACAAGCCATGGCAAATTTCAATCAGTTCGGCAGTAGTACTCAACTCGACTCCAGAGTGGGGTTCGAGAATAATTTCGGCAGTTTCTTTCGGTCGTAACATCGAGCTAGATACAGCAAAATCGATCGCGACATCTTTGAGAAAATTACTGGCTTTGCGTCCTTGGGCGCGCCCATTATCATTTAGAGGAATGTCTCTAATACCCTGGAACCGAGATTCTTTATTCCAGTTAGTCTCTCCATGGCGAACTAACAACAAACGGGGTCCCGCATGAGGCGGGCGAACGGGAGGCACTGGCAGTCCCATGTGCGAAGTTTGATTGAGGGATTCGAGCTGAACCGGATCACCAAAATTTCCGGTAAAGTTGAGAATATTAATACAGCAGTTGGATTGCTGGATCGAATGATAGCGGTCTACCCCCATGCCAATAGCACTCATAATTAAACAGCGATTGATGCCGTTGTGGGCGACGATGAGAATAGTTTTGCCTTGATTTTGGGAGATCGCCTTCTGCCAAAATTCCTGTGCTTGCTGATATAGAGAACGAACGGGATAGTGTTCTTGCCCCTCAACTATCATTTTGAAATTTTGGGGTTCGCTTTTCCACTGCTGATAATCGGCAGCAAATTTAGACATAACCTCGTCTTTGGCCATTTCTTCCCACAGGGGCAGGTCAATTTCCATGAGCTGCTCGCTAGGCTTCAGCTCGGGGGCATTAGTGAGTTGCTGATGAATAGTTGTGGCTGTTTGCCGGGCACGTTGCAGGGGACTGCAATAAAAAACATCAATTTTGAGAGGGCTTAATGTTTTTCCTACCTGCTGGGCATCGCTAATTCCTTTATCAGTCAAAACAGACTTATCACAACGCCCCTGAATTTTCTTTTGAGCGTTATAAGTACTTTGCCCGTGACGAACGATAATTACGCGAGTAGCCAACCGATTATCCTCTCATTCAAATCAACCTCAGTATTGTATCGATAATTGAGCCGATATATCCTTTATATCCTTTACCCGAATAAGAAGATCGATGCATTTACAGCCGTTTTTAATTGGGTAGACTACGTTTAAGTTACCTAGCTCGCAGTCATAAGCCTCAAGCCATAGGCTTTAACCTCTTTTAAATTAGTTCCATAATTTGGGGTCTACTCATATGTGGCTGAAAGGAATCCTTTAGGGAAAAGAGCAGTAATCTTTAACTCCTAGTAACAAACAAAAAAGACTCTCATACACGATAAGAGTCTCTTGAGCTAACTTGTCACGAATGAGGATCACATATTTTGCCCAAGCTAATGAAACCTAACGCTTAGTTAACAAATTAATGATGGGTATATTTTTTTTGCAGTTCAAGGTTTTCCTTTAACCTTTGCCCATTCCCTTTACCCGTCAATTTTTAATTGACAGAACACTACTTGCTGTTGGCAGTTGCTGGATAGCAGACACCTACGCCACCCAAACCACAGTAACCGTTCGGCACCTTGCTTAAGTACTGTTGATGATAATCTTCGGCGTAATAAAATTCAGGTGCTTCGAGAATCTCGGTGGTAATTGGCTCATAACCAGCCTTAGTCAGTTCTGCTTGATAAGCCTGCAAAGATGCTTCCGCCAGTTTTTTCTGTTCGGGGGTATAGGTATAAATTCCCGAACGATATTGGGTGCCGCGATCGTTACCCTGGCGCATACCTTGAGTGGGGTTGTGGCTTTCCCAGAAGACTTTGAGCAGTTCTTCATAGCTAACTTCAGCGGGGTCGTAAACTACCAAAACCACCTCGTTATGTCCTGTCATGCCCGAACACACTTCCTTGTAAGTCGGGTTAGGAGTATGTCCTGCGGCATAACCGACAGCGGTAGTATAAACCCTTTCCTGTTGCCAAAATTTGCGTTCGGCACCCCAAAAACAGCCCAAGCCAAAGACAGCCTGTTCCATACCTTCAGGAAAAGGCGGCTTGAGAGGATTACCGTTGACGTGATGTTTTTCCGGTACGGGCATTGACTGCTTTCTTCCCGGTAAAGCTTCTTGAGGAGAAGGAATGCTTGCTTTTTTACCTAAACCAAATAGTCCCATAAAAATTTAGTAACTTAAGTTTATTAATTTTTTTTACAATATTTATATCATAAGAAATAATTCGTCAGTTTTGAGATGTGGCTAACCCTACTCTTGAGCATAATTTAAGTCGAAATTTTGACTTTAGTTTGGGCTGGTGATGAAGAACACCGTTGCAACTTGATTGTTGTGCCTTATTTACCTACGATACTAAAGCCAGGACGCAAGAACTATGAGTGAAGCTATAGCGATTGTTAAATCATCATTTAGTCAAGTTTAGTTAGGAATTTATGAAAATTTTAGTAGTAGAAGACGATGAACGGATTAGTGAGGCGATCGTCGAATATTTAAGCGATCTGCACTATGCGGTAGAGGCAGTATACGATGGTCAGAGCGCCTGGGATTTACTGGACGTATTTACTTATGATTTGGTATTGCTCGACGTAATGCTACCAGAAATGGATGGAATTACCCTCTGTAGCAAGCTGCGTAAAAGAGGTTTTGATATTCCGATCTTGATGTTGACTGCTAAAGATACCCTGGAAAATAAAATTGAAGGGTTAGATGCGGGGGCAGATGATTATCTGGTCAAACCCTTTGAACTAGATGAGCTATCGGCGCGGATTCGAGCTTTATTGCGTCGTGGTTCGGGTAGTTTGCCTCCCGTACTTACTTGGGAACATCTACGCTTAGACCCCAGTAGCTGCGAAGTTTTCTATCATGATGCTTTATTACCCTTGAGTCCTAAGGAATATAAACTGCTAGAATTCTTTTTGCGTAACGGTCGTCGCGTATTTAGCCGCGCCCAAATTTTGGAACATCTCTGGTCTTTCGAGCAGGTGCCGGAAGAAGCTACGGTGAAGGCTCACATCCGGGGTTTAAGACAAAAACTAGAGGGAGCCGGTGCGCCTCATGATTTGATCGAGACTGTCTATGGTTTGGGATATCGTCTGAAAGAAGAACCCCAAGAGGTTAAATCATAGGTTAAACCAAAATGTATCAAAGCTTGCGATCACGCTTGTAATCGCACTGTTTTATGATGTACTATTTCATGGTCATGGCAGCCATTTTAGGTATTTTTGGTTCCGGGGTTTATGTTGTTTTCCGCCGTAGTTTATATCAGCAGCTCGATAAAAAACTGTTAACTCTCGCTCAATCGGCAACGCCTTCTTTTTCCATGGTAAGAATGGGGGGGAACACGTATCTTGATCGGGTGGAGAAAAAAGTACCCTGGCGCGACATTTTTAATCGCGATCGCCAAAGTCTAGAATGGTTTGACGAGCAGGGTCGGAGGTTGGGTAGTCTGGGCTCGATAAACCTGGATGCACCGCCAGAAGTAGGCACTTCTTTTATCAAAGATCCAGAAACAGGTAAGGTATTTCGTGCTCACACCCTCTCGATGTATATACGTGGCAACGGAGGATTGGGGGCACCTGCCTTAGTGGGCTTTATTCGAGCCAGCCAATCTAGGGAAGAGATCGCGGCAGCCCAGGAGGAGCTATTTTGGATTTTGATTGCGGGAGGGATGCTGGCATTAATTTTAGTGTTTAAAAGAAGAACCTCAAGAGGTTAAACCAAAATGCATCAAAGCTTACGATCTCGTTTGTTGTTGTACTATCTCATAGTTATGGCAGCCATTTTAGGTATTTTTGGTTCTGGGGTTTACGTTGTTTTTCGCCGTAGTTTATATCAGCAGCTCGATAAAAAACTATTAACTCTCGCTCAATCAGCAACTCCTTCCTTTGGGAATGTAAAAAAAGAGGGCAGCAAATTTCTTAATCAGGTGGAGGAAGTCCCCTGGCGCGATATTTTTAATCGCGATCGCCAAAGTCTGGAATGGTTTGACGAGAAGGGCAAAAGGTTGGGTCGCAAGGGCTTAATTAAGCTAAACGTACCACCAGAGGTAGGCACTTCTTTTATCGAAGATCCAGAAACGGAAGAGGTATTCCGCACCCACACCCTCTCGATGTTTATTCGCCGCAACGGTGAATTAGGACCTCCTACCTTGGTAGGCTTTATTCGGGCAACTCAGTCTAATGAAGAGATCGAGGCAGCGCAGGAGGAGCTATTTTGGATTTTGATTGCGGGGGGCATGTTGACCCTAATTTTAATCGGCTTGGGGGGATTCTGGCTGACGAGAAAGGCGATCGAGCCCATTGAGGCGAGTTTTCTCCAGCTCAAACAGTTTACGGCCGATGCTTCCCACGAGCTACGCAGTCCTCTAACGGCAATCAAGGCTTCGGTGGATATTATGCGTACCCATCCTGAAAGAGTTCACCCAAAAGATGTTCGCAAGCTAGAGGCGATCGCCGGGGCAACTTTACAGATGAATGAGATGTTAGGCGATTTGCTCTTTTTAGCTCGAGCTGATGCAGATTCTGATGTCCCCGTTGCCCAAAGAAAGCTAACCCCCGTCGATCTAAATCAGATTTTACAGAATTGCTTTGTTTTGCTAGAGCCGCTAGCTAATGAGAAGAAAATAGTTTTTCAATCCAAATTTAGAAATAAGGTGAGCGTACTAGGAGATATTCCTCAACTTTCGCGCCTATTCTCGAACCTGCTCGAAAATGCTTTGCAGTATACCCCCGATGAGGGTCGAGTTAGCCTCGATTTATACAAGCAAAATCGCTTTGCGGTTATTAGCGTCAGGGATACGGGAATTGGGATTGCGGCAGATCAGGTAAATAAAGTGTTTGATCGCTTTTGGCGGGCAGATAAGGCTCGTAGTCGTCGGGAAGGCGGTACTGGTTTGGGGTTGGCAATTTCAGCGGCGATCGTTAAGCGCCATGGTGGTAGAATTTCTGTGACTAGTGAGTTAAACATTGGCACTTGCTTTCTCGTGCGGATTCCTCTATTGGATAACCGTCGTTCCCCCGTTACTAAAAGCAGCAAATCATAGTCGAGTCAGCCAGGCTAGATTTTTTAATTCACATTAGACCTACGTAAATAACTACTATAAACAGCTCTGTGACTAATAACGGTAGTTATTCTGACCTTATGAGTCGCATAATTCTTTCGGATTAAGCTTTCACCCCTAAAACTACCTGTAGCATTCTTGGTGGAATTTTCAGACGATGGCTACTTCAGACAAATCTTTTTATCTTGCAGTAATTCTCTATCAGTCCTCTTCTGGTTCCCAACCGCCCCTATATGAAGAATGTTTTACCTTGATCAAGGCTAATTCTCTTGAGAAGGCGCGTCAGCGAGCAAAAGATTGTGCCACCAAAGCGGAATGTAGCTACTTAACTGAAGATGGTAAAACTGTTTCTCATTCTCTAATCAAAATTGTCGATATCAATAATGTTTTGGATGATGATTTACAAGATGGAGGCAATATTTATGCCCGACACTTTCGGAATTTTGCGGCATATTCAGCCTTTGAACCATTAATTTCGGGGGAAGATATTTAGCCGAGTTGATGTCTGTTCTATAACCGGCGATCACCCTTAATCCACTCTCTAACACAGTCGTTATAGTTAATTTTCTGAGGTTATCCTATTGAATTTTCTTCTGTTCCCAGGCTAAAGCCGAGCTAACAATTTTATCGAGGGAATTATGTTGGGGATTCCAGCCAATCACTTCGCGTATTTTCCGACCCGAAGCAATCACACAAGCAGGATCGCCTTCACGCCGGGGTGTTTCCACTACCTTAAAATTGACTCCAGATATTTCTTGAATTTTTGATAGTACTTCTCTAACGCTATAGCCCTCACCATAGCCACAGTTGAGAGTTTGGCTGATGGATTCTCTGGCTAAATAAGCTAAAGCATCAACGTGAGCGCTGGCTAAATCTTCCACGTGAATATAATCTCTAATGCCCGTTCCGTCTGGAGTGTCGTAGTCGGTACCGTAAATGCTAGCGGCAGGACGTAAACCTAATGCAGCATCACAGCCAACCTTAATCAAATGAGCCGCTTTCTTACCCATCTGACCAATTTTGCCCGAGCTATCCGCCCCCGCCACGTTAAAGTAGCGCAGGATTACATATTTTAAGTCCGAGGCTTGGGCATAGTCGTGGATAATCGTCTCGCTCATCAGCTTAGACTTGCCATAGGGATTAATTGGGACGGTGGGGGATGACTCTTCTACGGGAGAATCTTTGACCTCGCCATAGACCGCTGCCGTACTGGAAAAAACAAACTGCTTAACGCCATACTTTTTACAGCACTGGAGGACATTAATCACATTGGTAGTGTTGTTGGCATAGTAAGCCAGAGGCTCTGCCAGAGATTCGGGAACGGAGATACTGGCGGCAAAATGAATGACTGCATCAAAACTATGTTGCTCGAATACTGCTTCTAAACGCGAGCGATCGCTAAGTTCTCCTTCAAACAGTTCTCCATATAGTACTGCTGCGGCTGCGCCGGTCGATAAATTATCGTAGACGACAACTTCGTAGCCTGCTTCTCCTAGCTTCTTAACGGTATGGGAGCCAATATAGCCCGCGCCACCCGTAACCAAAATTTTACCCATAGTAATTTCTACCTAATCTACCTAAATCCCCGCAATTAGTGAGCAATTATAGGAAAAGATCGGGCATTTAAAGAAAATGTTTATTTGAAGGCTCTCAATTTGCATTTAAATGAACACAGTCTAAGATTGCCCTAGCAAGATATAGATTGCAATTTTCCCAGTTAAAAAGGTAGCTTTATTAATACAAAAGCTATCTACCTATTTTTTTCTGACTGTAATTTATGCCTCGATCGCCCAAACTAAAATTCGATCGCGGAACTTTGCTCCTCCATCCACCACCAAGAGGCAAAGCCTGGCTAGATTATGCCACCTGGGACGACCGCGTGGAAAAATTTCGCATTCCGGCAATTTACTATCGAGCGCTAGTCGAAGCTCTCCAGGCAGACGATAAAAACATTATTGACGAAGCACGGGAATTTTATAGCCTCAAACTAAAACCCGTATCGCAATTTGAACCCTACCCCCATCAGGCAGAGGCATTACAGGCTTGGAAACAGTCGGGCAGAAAAGGAGTTGTGGTCTTACCCACCGCCGCCGGCAAGACTTATCTAGCCCAGCTAGCCATGGAGTCAACTCCCCGCACTACGCTGATTGTGGTGCCAACCTTGGATTTGATGCACCAGTGGTATGCCCAAATTGAAACGGCGTTTCCCGATACCGAAGTTGGTTTATTGGGAGGAGGTTCACGCGATCGCACGCCAATTTTAATTGCGACCTATAACAGTGCGGCAATCCATGCCGAGACTCTAGGTAACCGTTATGCCCTGCAAATTTTTGATGAGTGTCACCATTTGCCTACCGATTTTTTTAAGGTAATTGCTGAATATGCGATCTCGCCCTACCGTTTGGGTTTAACTGCCACTCCCGAGCGTAGTGATGGCACCCATCGAGATCTAGATACTCTAATTGGCAAAATTATTTATCGTAAGACCCCCGAAGAACTATCAGGAAAAGCTTTAGCCGATCATAAAATTATTCAAATGCGGGTGCAGCTATCGGCACAGGAACAGTTAAAGTATGAAGAAGCGATCGCTATTCGCCGTAAATTTTTGCGAGAATCCAATATATCTTTGGGTAGTTTAGAAGGCTGGCAACTATTTGTTCGGGCTAGCGCGCGATCGCCTCAAGGTCGTCAAGCTATGTTGGCTCATCGTCAGGCAAAGGAAATTGCTCTCGGGACGGATGCCAAACTACGAGTTTTAGTCGAACTGATCGAGCGACACCACACCGAACGAATCTTAATCTTTACTAACGATAATGCTACGGTTTATCGTATCTCCCGACAATTTTTAATTCCCGCCATTACCTACCAAACCGCAGTCAAAGAACGCCATGATATTTTGACAAGATTTAAAGCAGGAGAATATAAAACCCTAGTTGCTTCCCACGTACTTAATGAGGGAGTAGATGTGCCCGATGCCAGAATTGCCGTTATCCTGTCGGGAACTGGTTCGACCAGAGAATATGTCCAGCGTTTAGGTCGAGTTTTACGCAAGGGCAATACCAGCAATAAGCAAGCAATTCTTTATGAAGTAATAACCGAAAACACTAGCGAAGAAAGAACATCCGAACGTCGTCGGGGAGAACAAAGTTATTCACAGCCGCAGCATCGACAGCTAAAGCTAATTCCCAATAAACCTAAGCCAATTTTAAAACGAGATTTTAGAGCTGCTGAAGAGTCTCAACCATATAATAGCGAAGAAGAATAAGCTTGCTGTTTAGAGCTGAGTATCCTGTCTAGCCCTCATTTAGAAGTAAATGAAATTGAGATGATTCCTGTGCTTAAAGCCTATAGCTTAGAGCTTAAAGCTGTTCAGTTCCTAAGTTACTTTTTCGGCGAGAACAACAACACGGGAAACCAACTACTCCGCATCACATCATTAGCAAAACAACGTACCGTCCACTGCAAAAGATTATTCTTATAGTCGTTGGCGATCGCGATCGCGCTAATATCAAAGTCTAAAGCCGCCATGGCGATCTCTTTTAACGGATTACCCTGCTTAACTAGAGTATTTACCTCAATATCTAAAGCTTCTAGTTCTGCTTTGACCTTGGCTAAACTGACTTCGGCATCTTTCATTTTTTGTTCAGCTACTAGGGATGCTCTCCTGCCACTATCATCTACTACCGTTATCAACATGCACTGCATGAGAGAATTAGCGGGACGATCCTGAGCATATTTTTTGATTTGTTCGATTAAATAGCGCGCTGTCTTACTATCGTTGTAGGGAATGAGTAAATAACGCCAGAGATGCTGACACCTTAGGGATAACTCTTCGCGGGTGTAGGTGGTA
Source organism: Cyanobacteria bacterium J06623_7 (assembly GCA_038524555.1). Lineage (GTDB taxonomy): Bacteria > Cyanobacteriota > Cyanobacteriia > Cyanobacteriales > Xenococcaceae > Waterburya. Next base: position 12,345 of record JBCBIN010000013.1, read on the forward strand.
ATTAATTCTGGGCGAATCACGAACAGAGGCTGACTGGTAAGCTTGGCTAATCCCGCACTGGTACTACCAAAAACCTTTTCTTGAGCCAGAGTTTTAATCGGACTCCCCATCATAATCACATCTATTTGATGTTTCTTTAATACTCGGGGAATCGTATCGAGGGGTTTACCCGAAATAACTTCGATTTCAATATCTACCCCCTCAACGACACTATCTAGTGCTTTTTGCAGCCGCCCTTTTGCCTCTTCTTCTTTCTCATCATCAATGCGAGGAACTTCCCCTTCTTCCCATAGAGGCACGCTATGAAAGAAAACTATTTTCTTCAGACCACTTTGTGCCAGGTTGGGTACACAATCGATCAGACGATACAAACCATCGGTAAAATCCGTACAGATTAAGCAGCTTTGAAACATACAAACAGCAAATTTCTTCTTTCTAACCCTAGCAAAAAAAGGCTTAACAGTCGGTATAATCTAATTTTTCTTATTTTTTTCTAAGTAACTATCGCCATGCTTAAGTTCAGTGTCGATTTAGTGATCGCGTCTCTACTCTGGTTACGTTAGCAATTGACCGTGCGATCGCTAGAAATAAAACAGCAGCTTCGAGGAGCAAATAAACTAATAACTAGCTTGGATGAGGAACGTTTATTCTCATAATATTGTCTTAAACCCATGCTAGCGGGAACAATAGGTCTACATAGTGACTATCTAGCAGCATGATTAATTTTTTCGTCCTAACTCTAGTAGTGGTCTTATTCTGTTTAATCTACGTTTTGTGGCAGCAAGTAAAGCAGCAAAAAACCTTCCGGGCAAAACCTAAATTAGATAAAAGTTTAGATCGACAGCTTTTAACCATGCTAAACGGCGATCGCCAAGCAGCCCTAAGACTATTAAGAGGAGCGAAAAAAAATAATCCTGGCAGAAGCTACCTCTTTACCACGAAAAGGTAATTCGAGATTTATCTCGAGAGCGAAGAGTTTGAATCAATTAAGCGATCGCTAATTTCCCTTTCAACTCACTCACGTTAATTGTATCGCTGAGTCTACTTATTTAAATTTAAGCTAAGTTTTTGTACTAATCAGAATTTGGGTTGTTACGCTAAACACTGTATCGGTTCTAGTCAGCAACATCGACTTAGAAGCAATGGGGAAAGTTTGGTGCGAGTCCAACGCTGTCCCGCAACTGTGACGAAATGGCGCGATCGATGCTATCTCTCAGCCAGGATGCCCGCCGATTTATTTTTATCCGCCAACTAACTCTGCGAGGCACAGATTTATGGTCAATACCCTACCCCAAATCAATTTTAGTTCGCTTCAACTACCGCCCCTACCCTATCCCAGACCTTTACTAGCCATCGGTCACGGCACGAGAAACGATCGCGGCAGACAAACCTTCATCGATTTTGTCGAGACTTATCAGAAGCTGGACACTTCTCGTCCGGTGATTCCCTGTTTTTTGGAACTTACCGAACCGACAATCCAGCAAGGAGTCGAAGCCTGTCTCGAACGTGGCTATACCGACATTACTGCCTTGCCCATTTTGCTATTTGCCGCCCGACATAATAAATTTGACGTAACTAACGAACTAGATCGAGCGCGATCGCCCTATCCCCAGCTAAACTTTAACTATGGTCGTCATTTCGGCATTACCCCTAAAGTCATCGAACTGTGGCGAAATCGTCTGGCAGAATTAGATTTACCCGAACACAACCCCCGTAATATCTCCCGTGCCGATACGGTATTGCTGTTTGTTGGTCGAGGTTCGAGCGACCCCGATGCTAACGGCGATGTTTGCAAGCTAGCTCGCATTATCTGGGAAGGTAGTGGCTATCAAACCGTCGAAACTTGCTTTATTGGGATTACTCATCCCCGTATGGAAGAAGGCTTTCGTCGTGCCTACACCTATGGGGCAAAGCGCATCATTGTTCTGCCCTATTTCCTGTTTACCGGCACCTTAATGGAGAAAATATTTAATATTACAGCCCAGCAGGAAGAACAGCATCCAGAAATAGATTTTGCTTGTCTGCCGGAAATGGGGATTGCGTCCCAACTACTTCAGGTAATTCGAGCCAGAGAAATAGAAGCACAGCTAGGACAGGTAGCCATGAACTGTGAAATGTGTAAGTTTCGCCTCGCCGTCGATGGGCAAGGACATGGACATCATCATCACGGACACGGACATGGACATGGACACCATCATCATCATGCACCTAGCGATCCCTATGCCAAACTAGAAGACTACCATCAGCGGATCTGGAAAACACCTTAATTGATAATAGATAATTGGTGCTGAACTTATAGTCGTTCTAATTAATTTCCATACCATCTTAAGTTGTTAGTTCGGGGGACTAGGGAGCAATAAATGGTATGCCAGTTCGTATGTTTTTTATTTGGCATGACCATACATGGCTGGATTGAACTTTATGGTGCGATCGAGGAAGCAAAAGAATATAGTCCAGAGTTAAATTGTGCCGACTTAACTCTGCAAAACATTAACGAAAAAGACTAGATATAAAAAGCGATCGCCCGTTTCAAGACAATCGCCAACTAACTATTTACGCTGCTTTTCTCTAAAGGATTCCTTTCAGTAACACATGAGTTAGCACTAATAGCTATAGACTATTCTAAAAAAGCTTATAGCTTAAGGCTTACAGCTTACAGCCGGAAGACTGCTAATTTAAAACATAGTTTATAGTTTTATTCAATCAAAAACGGCAGCAAATGATTGAACGAGAATTACAGCTTATTCTCCTTCGCCACCCTGGATCTTAAGCATCAAGAAGCCTAGGCTAAGTCCACCTAAAATCAAAACAATCATCAAGATTGCGCCATTAAATAACATGCTTTCAGCGGTCATACCTGTTTCTCCTGTTTTTTATGAGATTTTTAATTAATTTAAGAAAACGATTCGAGTTTAAAAGTTTAATTCTCAACCATAATCAATAATAGGTATTTTAAATCATCGGGTTAAATCGTTCCTAACCAATTATCCTATACTCCATGTCTATTATTCCAAGTCTGGCTCTAACTCAAGGCGATCCGGCGGGGATTGGCTCAGAAATTATTCTCAAGGCGCTAGCTGACAAGTCTCTGACTCAACAAGCGCAGATAATGATTATTGGCAATCGCCAGCTGTTGCAGTTTACCTACGAGCATTTACTCCAGCAGACGGAATTGACCGAGGTAGATTTGGCTAATCCCCAGACTCTATCCGTACTGGATCTTCCCGTCAACGACTCTATTACCCTAGGACAGGGGGATGCAGTTAGCGGGGAGTTTAGCTTTAACTGTTTACAACAGGCGATCGCTCTAACTAACGAGCATAAGTTTCAGGGAATTGTGACCGCACCAATTGCTAAATCTCTCTGGAAAGCCGCCGGACACGAATATCCCGGGCAAACAGAAGTATTGGCGCGAGGAGCGGGAGTAGATAAGTTTGGCATGATGTTTATCGGTCAGTCGCCTCATACAGGCTGGATGCTGCGTAGTTTGCTGGTAACGACTCACATTCCCTTGGCAGACGTACCCCAGGCTCTAACTCCAGAATTAATGGATCGCAAGCTAGATTTACTCATAAACTGTCTTGATTGCGACTTTGACATCAAACAACCAGAAATTGTGATCGCGGGCTTAAATCCCCATAGTGGAGAAGCAGGACAGCTAGGAACAGAAGAACAAGATTGGCTGCTGAGTTGGCTGGATAAGGCCCGAAAAAAGTATCCCCAAGCAAAACTAACGGGATTAATTCCCCCCGATACGATGTGGGTCAAACCAGGACAGGCTTGGTATGGCAATGGTCGAACCAAACCCCATACGGCAGATGCTTATCTCGCTCTCTATCACGATCAGGGTTTAATTCCCGTCAAGCTGATGGCTTTTGATGAGGCAATTAATACTACCATTGGACTGCCCTTTATTCGGACTTCCCCCGATCACGGTACGGCATTCGATATTGCCGGGCAAGGAATTGCTAACGCCAGCAGTATGAAAGCCGCGATTAAATTAGCTGCTCAAATTAGCCAGCAAAGACTCCATCAGTCAACGGTTAATAGTTAAGGTTAAGGGTTATTACTTTTTCGCGATTTTAGGCGCAGGTTTGGGAGTACTCTTGCGCCGGCTGCGATTGCCACCTCCCCCCGATGAACGCTGGCGACGATTGGAAACATCATCTTGGGGTGGTTCGTCGCTGTAAATATCTAAAAACACCGACTCATCATGAGCCGAAGCGGCGGTCTGAATTGCGGTTCTAATCGCCTGAATATTACGACCACCACGACCGAACACTTTACCGCGATCGTTCTTGTCAAAAGCAACTCGAAGCCAAACTTTTTTACCTTGAGAGTTAACTTCGGAGTTGAGGCTCAAACTTGCAGGATTTTCGAGAAAAGGTTCGATCAGAAAGCGAGCTAGTTTCTCATAATCGGGACTTTCTGCTTTCTGACCGCCAGACAATTCGGTCTTATTTGGCATTTACTTGTTCAAAAACTTGAGCTTTGTTAAGAATATTTCTTACAGTTTCACTAGGTTGTGCTCCTTGCTGTAGCCTTTTAACGATCGCAGGCACATTTAATCTAGTCTCATCAGTTCTGGGGTTATAAAAACCGAGTTCCTCAATGGGACGACCATCTCTGCGGGTTTTACTTTCAATAGCAACGATGCGGTAGCTAACTTCTCTTTTTTTGCCGAAGCGTTTCAAACGTAATTTAATCATGGGCTAGGTAAATTTATCTTTTACGATTGTAGTCTATCTCTTGGTTTTGTCTTGGGAATTAGCCAAGGCAATCTCTTATTTTACAGCGTGCCGAAGCCTTTTTTCTTCTTCTTTTTCTTTTTTCTGCCTCCCTGTTGGGGATAGCTACCCATACCGGGCATTCCCATCCCAGGCATGCCACCACCCATGCCGGGCATCCCCATACCGGGCATGCCGCCGCCCATACCGGGCATTCCACGCCCCATATTCTGCATCATTGATCGCATCTTGGTAAAGTCTTTGACCAGTTTGGATACGTCTTTTTCTTCAAACCCAGAACCTTTGGCTACCCGACGACGACGACTGGGAGACTGCGCCAGAAGATCGGGATCGGCTTTTTCTGCTTTGGTCATCGAGCTAATCATCGACTCGGTACGCTTGAGTTGAGTTTCGCCTTTGGCTAAATCTGCCCCGCTAATTTTCCCCATCCCGGGAATGAGCTTGAGTACGCCACCGAGAGAACCCATATTTTTTAGCAGGCGCATCTGTTTGATAAAGTCGTTAAAATCAAACTTCGCCTCCATAATCTTCGACTGCATCTTCTCGACATCAGCCAGATCGATCTCTTCTTGGGCTTTTTCCACCAGGGTAAGAATATCGCCCATATTGAGAATCCGAGATGCCAGGCGATCTGGATAAAATGGCTCAAGTGCCTCGACCTTTTCCCCTACCCCGACAAATTTGATGGGTTGACCCGATACCTGTCTCACGGAAAGCGCCGCACCACCACGGCTGTCGCCATCTAACTTAGTCAGAATTGCGCCGGTAATGCCGATTTGGTCGTGGAAAGTGTAGGTTAGGTTGGCTGCCTCTTGCCCCGTCATGGCATCTACTACCAGCAGGGTATCATCAGGCTTGATGGTATCTTTGATGCGAGATAGTTCTCCCATCATGTCGTTATCGATTTGTAGTCGTCCTGCCGTATCGACAATGACCGTATCGACACCCAATTCTTTCGCTTTGGCCACCCCCTGTCGGGCAATTTCCACCGGGTCGGCATCCGTTCCCATTTCAAATACGGGTACGTCAATTTGATTGCCTAGAGTCAGTAGTTGATCAATCGCCGCGGGACGATATACGTCAGTTCCCACCATCAAACAAGAGCGCTCCTGCTTGCGTAAATAAAGGGCTAGTTTGGCAGTCGCGGTAGTTTTCCCCGTACCCTGTAAACCAGCCATTAAGATTACCGTTGGTGGTTTGTCTGCCTGGGCGAGAGGAATATTGCTTTCCCCCATCACCTGGACTAATTCGTCATAGACAATTTTGATAAACTGCTGTCCTGGGTTAACCCCAGAAATGACTCCTTCTCCCAGTGCCTTCTCTTCCACCTCAGCAATGAAGCCTTTAACCACCTGAAGATTGACGTCGGCAGCCAGCAAAGCGCGGCGTACTTCCTTGAGGGTATCCTGAATATTGCTTTTTGATATTTTGTCCTGACCCCGGATTTTTTTCCAGGCATCATCAAGACGATCTGCTAGAGCATCAAACATAAATATTAACCGTTAGTTATTCCCTTACTTACTAATTTTATAATTTTGCGGTGTTGCGTGGTTACGAGAGTTTTTTGCCCCATAATTCTAGGGTTGTGGCAGTAATGCATAGTCTGCATGGAGCCTACCTAAGTCATCTTGCTGACTTTTCATAGCCAATGTTAAGTCAAATGACTGATGCTCATAGCGATAGGTCTATCTATGATGTATTTAGATACTTCTCGAACTTATCCAGAGCTTGCATGGTGAGAATATATTGCGGGCTCTGGCTTTTTCTTATCTATTTTTGACATTACGAGGCGATCACATGCCGCTTTTTGAGCTTCGGTGACGCGAACTGTTATGCTTGACATGCCTATGTTTTAAAGCCCATCTATTCCAACAATATCTTGGCAAAACAGCGATTAGATAAATTGTTAGTCAGCCTGGAACTCTGTGAGTCTAGAGCCTTGGCGCAGCGTTTGATTCGAGCGGGAAAGGTCAAGGTCAATCAAGAAGTTATCGATAAACCCGGTACCGAGATTAAGCTAGATGCCGAGATTGAAGTCAAAGAACAGCCCCCTTATGTCTCCCGTGGGGGCAAAAAGTTGGCTCAGGCACTCCATACTTTTCCGATTGAGGTGCGTGATCGCATTTGTCTCGATGGCGGTATTTCTACTGGGGGATTTACTGACTGTTTACTCCAGTCAGGAGCTAAGTTAGTCTACGGTGTTGATGTCGGCTATGGACAGGTTGCCTGGACAATTCGCACCAGCGATCGCGTAATCCTCAATGAAAGAACTAATATTCGTCATTTAACCGCCCAAGAACTATATGGAGAAGCGCCCAAAGCAGATTTAGGGGTGATGGACTTATCGTTTATCTCTCTGACTAAGGTACTCGAAACATTTTGGCATCTTCTGGAACCACCTAAAGAGGTCGTGCTGCTAGTAAAACCACAGTTTGAGGTGGGACGAGAAAAAGTAGGCAAAAAAGGTGTAGTTCGCGACTCGGGCGATCGCGCGGCGGCAATTATGCAGGTCTGGGAAACAGCGGCTCAGTTGGGTTGGCAATATCAAGGTTTGACTGTTTCTCCTATTACGGGCC